>DASXTT010000137.1:0-4116 GCA_036505255.1 Planctomycetota bacterium
ACCGCGAGAGCCGCGATGAGGCCGAGGAGGACGCGACGCTCGCGCTTCTGGAAGAGGTCCCGGAAGGCGGAGGCGAAGCAGAACCGCGAACGTTGAAAGACGACGCCCGCCGCGAATCCGGCGATGAGGGTGAAGGAAAGCTCGCGGCCCCGGCCCGCGACGGCGTGGAGCTTCAGTCCCGCGACGACGGCCGCGATCGCGACGGCCGCCGCGGCCCCGAACTTCCAGGACCCTCGCACTATTTGCCTGTCCAGATGGTGCCCGCCTCGTTTTCGATCGGGACCCCCACGGCGTTCCCGTACTCCGTCCAGGAGCCGTCGTAATTGCGGACCGGATAGCCGAGGAGGCACTTGAGCACGAACCAGCTGTGGCTGGAGCGCTCGCCGATCCGGCAGTAGGTGATGACGGGGCCGGTCCCGTCGATCCCGGCGGCCGCGTAGACTTTCCGGAGCTCCTCGAGCGACTTGAACGTGCCGTCCTCGTTGACCGCCTTCTTCCACGGGACGTTCTTCGCCCCGGGGATGTGGCCCGCGCGGATCGCCAGCTCCGCCGACCCCGGCGGGGCGATGATCTTCCCCGAGAATTCCTCGGGCGACCGGACGTCGACGAGCGTCGCGCCCTGTTTCTTGTTCACCACCTCCAGGACGTCCGTCAGCCGCGCGCGAAGGGCCGCGTTCGGCGCCTCCGCCTTGTACGCGGCGGCCGCGGGCGACGGGACGGTGGTGTCCCACGGCCGCTTTTCCGCCTCCCATTTCTGCCGGCCGCCGTTCATGATCCGGACGTCCTTGTGGCCGTAGAGGCTGAATATCCAGTAGCCCCAGCAGGCGAACCAGTTGCTGTTGTCGCCGTACAGGACGACCGTGGTGTCGGGCGCGATCCCCGCGCGCGCGCAGAGTTTCTCGAAATTCTCGCGGCCGACGATGTCCCGCGCCACCGGATCGCACAGCTCGCTGTGCCACTTGAAACCGACGGCGCCCGGCACATGGCCCTTCTCGTACAGGCCCGGATCCACGCTCACCTCGACGATCCGCACCATCGGGTTCTTCGCGTTCTCGAAGACCCAGTCGGTCGAGACGAGCGCGTCCTGGGCGGAGGCGGTCGAGGCGAGCCCCAGGACGGCTAGAAGGGCGGACGGCACGATTCTCATGATCACTCCGAGAAAAGTTCCGAGATTATACGGCACCTCATCGGGGAGAGTCTCGCGACTCTCGACCCGCGACCGTCTTCACGACTCATGACTCACGACTCCCGACTCATGACTTCACCGTTTTCCCGATCCGTCCCCAAGAGAATTTTCTTCAGATTCCCCGTTCGCTCCTTGTAGCATCCTCCTTATGGCCGTTTTCCTCTGCCGGGCCTGCCAGGTCACGATCATCGAGAACCGCAAGGAAGAGAAGCCGGCCTGCCCCCGTTGCAAGAAGCCGATGGTCCCCAAGGCCGGGCCGGGCTCGATCGAGGAGCAGTTCCCCGACAGGTCGCCGCACGACTCCGTTTTCCAGCTCGATCTCGAGAATCTCCCGCCCTCCATCGACCCCGTCAAGCGGCCGGACCTTCCGAAGTAGGCTCCGGCCGTTCCAGGTCGTGCTCCAGCAGCACCGCCCCGCACACCACGGCCGGCAGAAGCGCGAATCCAAGGACCGGCATGATGAAGCAGAGCGTCGCGCCGAACCCGAGCGACGGCCCCGGTCGGTGGAGGAGCCACGCGAAACGATCGAGCACGCCCATTCCCCGCGCCTCGAGCGGGTATTCCAGATGCTCGAAGGCGAAGAAGAACGCCGTGACGGCCGCCGCCGCGATCGGATGGATGAAGGCGAGGGGCGTGCAGTAGCTCGCGATCAGCGCCGCCTGGACCAGGAGGAAAAGCAGGAGCCGGAGCGCCTGGTCCCGGAGCGAGCGCCACAGCGCGGCCCAGTAGCCCTCGCGCGTCTCCCGCAGGCGGCCCGCGTCGGCCATCATCCGCTCCGTCATCGCCTCGAGGAACGGCCCCGCGATTACATTGCCGATCACCGTGAAGAGGATGAGGCCCCCGATGATCCCGCCGACGACGACGGCGCAGCCGAGCAGACCGGTGATCGCGTCCAGGCCCTTCGACAGGAGCCGCTCATGGAAGCCGAGCAGGAACGCGGCCGCGATCCCGGCGATCACCATGAACAGGACCACCCCGACCAGGAGCGACTTCAACGCGTAGGGCCACAGCTCGCGGTGATTCATAAGATGGCGCGTACCCCGGACGGAGTACGTCATGGCGTCGAAGAACCCGGGGCGCTTCATCGGCGAGCCGGCCCCGCCGAAGCAACGTCCCCGTTGCGAAGGCGGGCCCACCGCAGCTTCGCCGATCGCGCCCGCGGATTCGATCGTGCCTCCTCTTCGCCGGGCCGGACCAGCTTGCCGATCTCCGAGTACAAACCGGCCCCCTTGCCCTCGCGGAAGGCGTGCTTGACCCGGCGGTCTTCTCCGCTGTGAAAGCTGATGATCGCCGCGGCGGCGCCGGGCTTCAGGCAGGCGGGCAGGACCGCCAGGAGCCGGTCGAGGTTGGCCAGCTCCCGGTTCACGAGGATCCGCAGCGCCTGGAAGGTCCGGGTCGCGGGATGGAGCTTCGCCCCCGCCGCCCGGTGAAGGCTGAACCGGCGCGCCTCGCAGATGAGGGCCGTGAGCGCCTCCGTCGTCGCGATCCGTTCCCGCCGACGCCGCTCGACGATGAGCCGCGCGATTTTCCGCGAGTCGCGCTCGTCGCCCAGCTCAAAGAAGGCATCGGCCAGCTCCGTCTCGCTCATCCGGTTGACGAGGTCCGCGGCCGTCGGTCCCCGCGTGGGGTCGAGCCGCATGTCGAGCGGTCCCGGCCGGCGCAGGGAAAAGCCGCGCGCGGGGTCGTCGAGGTGCGGGCTCGAAACCCCGAGGTCGGCCAGCAGGCCGTCCGCGCGCCGCTCCCCGAGGATGGAGGCGAGCCCCGCGAAATTCGCGTGGTGGAGCTCGAAGGTTCCGCCCGTCTCCTCGAGCCGGGGGCGCGCCGTCTCGAGGTTGCGCGGGTCGAGGTCGATCCCCACGAGCGTTCCCCCGGGGGAGATCCGGCGGAGGATCTCGACGGCGTGGCCGCCGAGGCCGAGGGTGCAGTCGACGACGAGCTGCCCGGGCCGCGGATCCAGGATCCGGACCGTCTCCTCAAGGAGCACAGGGATGTGGCCCGACGCGGGAGGGGTCATGGGGTCAGTTTATGAAATTGAGGCCGCCGGGGGTGTCATGGGACCGTTCATCCTATAATGACGGCTCTTTTCCCGGAGACATCATGAGATTCGCCGCCCTCCTCCTGCTTCCCCTGTTCGCGGGCCAGGAGGTCGCCTGGAAGACCGACTGGCCGGGGACGCTCAAGGAGGCCGCCGCCTCGAAGAAGCTGGTCGTCCTGGTCTTCTTCAACAAGGACGTGAAGAACTGCCAGCGGTACCAGGACGAGACGCTGGCCAGCCCCGCCGTCACCGCCGCGCTCTCGAAGTACCTGTGCGCGCGGCTCGATCCGGAGGGGACGGACGACGAGAACCGGCTCTGGCAGCAGCACGGGTCGCCGATGCCCCCCATGACCTTCGTCTACGAGCCGGATGGAAAAAAGCTGACGGGGGTTTCGACGCTCAACCCGAAGTTCTACGCCGGGGCGCTCAACGCGATCGTGCCCGCGTACTTCGACAAGATCGTGCCCGCCCGCGAGGCGCTGGCGAAGGACCCGAACCAGCCGGACAAGCTGGCCGATCTCGGCGGGGCGTACGTCCTCCTCGACAACTCGACGGAGTCGATGAGGAACTACGCCGCGGCGGCGGATCTGCTCGCCGGGAAGGGCGACAAGGCGGGCGCCCTGAAGCTCCTCGGCCTCCAGCTGGATGCTTACTACGAGAAGAAGTGGTACACCCCCGCGCGGGGATGCTGCGCGAAGATCGCGGAGCTCGATCCCGACAACGGGACGAAGCTGCGGCCGAAGGCGGCGTGGGTGCTCGGCATGGCCGCGTGCGCCGAGGGGAAATGGCCGGAGGCGATCGACGGCCTCACGGCCGCGTGCGCCAAGTACAAGGATTGCGACATCCTCGACCGGATGATGTTCACGCTCGGCTCGGCCTACATGTACGCCGGAGA
>DASXTT010000138.1:0-3156 GCA_036505255.1 Planctomycetota bacterium
TGCGCCAAGATCTGCGGCGACACCTCCGGCAACTACCACCCGCACGGCGAGTCCATCGTCTATCCGACCCTGGTCCGCCTCGCCCAGGATTTCTCCACGCGGTACCCGCTCGTCCACGGCCAGGGCAACTTCGGCTCGGTCGACGGCGACCCTCCGGCCGCGATGCGCTACACCGAGGCCCGCATGACCTCCTGGGCCTCGCAGATGCTCGAGGATCTCGAGAAGCGCACCGTCGACTTCCAGCCGAGCTACGACGCGAAACTCGAGGAGCCGGTCGTCCTCCCGAGCAAGTTCCCGAACCTCCTCTGCAACGGCGCGATGGGGATCGCCGTCGGCATGGCCACCTCGATCCCCCCGCATAACCTCGGGGAGATCTGCGACGCCCTGATCCACCTGATCAAGGATCCGCACGTGAGCGTCGCCGAACTGATGACCCACGTGCCGGGGCCCGACTTTCCGACCGGCGGCGTCATCTGCGGCGCCGCCGGGGTGCGCGAAGCCTACGACACGGGGCGCGGGCTCATCACGGTCCGGGGCCGGGTCCACGTCGAGGAGGCGAAGGGCGGGCGGAAGCACATCATCATCGACGAGATCCCCTACAACGTGAACAAGGCCTCGCTCATCGAGCGCATCGCCGAGCTCGTGAAGGACGAGCAGATCACCGGCATCAGCGACATCCGCGACGAGAGCGACCGGACCGGCATGCGGGTGGTGATCGAGTGCGGCAAGGGCGAGGACGACAACATCATCCTCAACCAGCTCTACGCGATGTCGTCGCTCCAGGAGACCTTCTCGATCATCAACATCGCGCTCGTCGACGGCCGGCCCGTGACGCTGACCCTGCGCGAACTCCTGCAGGAGTATCTCGACCACCGGCGCGAGGTCATCCGGCGCCGGACGCGGTACCTCCTGGAGGAGGCGGAGCGCGAGGCGCACCTCCTCGAGGGGCTCGTCAAGGCGCTCGACGTCATCGACGAGGTCATCGCCCTCATCCGGGCCGCGGAGTCTCCGGCGACGGCGAAGGCCGGGCTCATGGAGCGGTGGGCGTTCACCGAGCCCCAGGCGGAGGCCATCCTGCGGATGACCCTCTCGAAGCTGACGGGCCTCGAGCGGGAGAAGCTGTCGACCGATCTCGCGGAGTTGCGGAAGAAGATCGCGGAATACCGGGCGATCCTCGCCGACGCCGGGCTCGTGAACGACATCATCCGTGAGGACCTCCACGAGCTGAAGAAAGCCTCGGACGAGCGGCGGACGGAGATCCAGGCGGAGGAGGTCCAGGCGTTCGCCCGCGAGGAGCTGATCCCCGACGAGGAGATGGTGGTCGTCCTCTCGCACCTGGGATACATCAAGCGGGTGCCGCTCGCGAGCTACCGGAAGCAGCGCCGGGGCGGGAAGGGGATCATCGGCGCGGAGACGAAGGAGACGGACTTCATCGAGCGGCTCTTCATCGCCTCGACGCACGACTACATCCTCTTCTTCACGAACACGGGGCGCGTCCACTGGCGGAAGGTGTACGACCTGCCCCAGCTCGACCGCACGGCGCGGGGCAAGCCCGTCGCGACGATCCTGGCCCTGAAGGCGGACGAGCGGATCACCTCGACGGTGGCGGTGAAGAGCTTCGACACGGGTTACCTCGTCATGGCGACGGCGCGGGGTCTGGCGAAGAAGACCGAGCTGGCCGCCTACGGGAATCCGCGGGAGGGCGGCATCATCGCGATCAATCTCGAGGAGGGGGACGCGCTCATCGGCGTGGCGACGACGACGGGGAGCGACGAGATCGTGCTCGGGACGCGCAACGGCATGTCGATCCGGTTTCCGGAGACGCACCTCCGACCGATGGGGCGGGCGACGTACGGGGTGGTGGGGATCCGTCTCGCGCCGGAGGACCGGGTCGTGGACATGATCATCCTAGAGCCGGGGGTGACGATCCTGACCGCGTGCGAGAAGGGGTTCGGCAAGCGCTCGGCGGTGGAGGCGTACCGGCTCCAGGCGCGCGGCGGCAAGGGCATCATCAACATCAAGGCGACGGAGCGGAACGGGAAGGTCGTCGGGACGAAGGCGGTGCGGGAGGAGGACGACCTCATCATGATCACGTCGGGCGGCCAGGTGGTGCGCATCGCGGTGAAGGAGGTGCGCGTCATGGGCCGGAACACGCAGGGGGTGCGCCTGATCGGCCTCGAGGAGAAGGACGCGCTTGTCTCGATCGCGCGGGTGGAGAAGGACCAGGACGACAGCGGCGTGAAACGCGTCGAAGTCCCGAAGGACGAACCGGTGGAACCCGAGACGCCCGAGCCGCCGGAACCCGATACGCCGACCGAACCGACTCCGCCACCCGCCAACTAGCGCATTACGTATCACGCATCACGGGGCACCCCAGCATGCCCTCTGAATCACTCCTTAATGCGTAATGCGTGATGCGTAATGCGTAATGCCTGCCGATTCGCTGCTAACCTGCCCGCCTACCGTCCGTCCAAGATGACGGATGCTCGCTGATCTTCCGGATGCTGAGTTGGCCGCGCTCGGCACGCGCGAAGCCTTCGAGGTCCTCTTTCACCGCCACCGCGGCCCGGTCTACCAGTTCATCGCCCGGCAAGTTTCCGACCGTCCGCTCGCGGAAGACTTGTTCCAGACCGTCTTCCTGAAGGCCTTCCGGGCGCTTCGTTCCTTCCGCGGTTCGTCGGAATATCGGACGTGGCTCTTCACGATCGCCGCCAACGCGGTTGCCGATGAGCGTCGCCGACCGCGTCCAGCGGTGGCGCTGCCCGAAGAAATCGAGGGACCCGCCGCATCACACCATGGCGGCCGCGAGGCCGACGATGTCTCCCAGCTCATCCGCCGGGTGATCGAATCCCTTCCCGAACGCCACCGTCAGCTTTTCCTGCTCGTGCGGTTTCACCAGATGCGGATCGCCGAGGCGGCGCGCATCGTGGGGTTCACTCCAGGCTCGGCCAAGGTGACCCTCTTCCGCATCCAGGAACAGCTCGGATCCCACCTGAAATCCCTGGGGGTGCTTCTATGACGTGTCCGGACATGGAACCGAGGATCGCGGAGTTCCTCGCGGGCGAGCTCGCGAAACGCTCGGAGGTCGAGGCGCATCTGCTCACCTGCGCCGATTGCCGCGCCCGTTTCTCCACGGCGAAAGCGGGATGGGACGCC
>DASXTT010000139.1:0-12984 GCA_036505255.1 Planctomycetota bacterium
CACATGGACGGCCTGACTGGGGGCGTGGCCTTCCTGGCCTGTCTCTTCCTGGGAATCATCGCCGTCGTGACCGGCCAGTGGTTCGTGGCGGCGGCGCTCGCCGCCCTGGGAGGCGCCGCGCTGGGCTTTCTCCTCTTCAACTTTCCCCCCGCGCGGGTTTTCATCGGGGATGGAGGCAGCCTCTTCACCGGTTTCGTCCTCTCCACCCTGACCGTGACGTTCACCTTCTACGAATCCGGAGGGACGCGTCCGCCGTGGGCCTGGGCCATCCCTCTCGTCGTTCTCGCAGTCCCCCTGTACGACACGGCAAGCGTGGTGATCACGCGGCTGAGGAACCGGCGCCCGATATTCGGGGGGGATCGGAACCACGTGGCGCATCGCCTCCTGGATCTCGGCATGGGACCGCGCGCGGCGGTCCTGACGGTTTACGCCATGACGGCCATGACCGGCCTCGCGGCCATCCTCCTCCTCCAGGTGGACGCCCTCGGCGCGGGAATCGTGCTCGCCCAGCTCGTCCTGACCTTCGGCATCATCGCCCTGTTGGATCGCACGGGAAGGAAGCGTGACGACGGAACCGAGTGACCGGGGGCCGGCGCGAATCCTCGACGGCGTCGCCCTTGGGGTCTTCGCCGCACATGCGGCCCTGCGACTCGCCCTGCGGGGAGGAGAGGGAGCCTGGGGCTCCAACTTGTCGGCGCATCTCCTCGTGCCCCTGGGCGCAGGAGCCTGGCTCGCGGCCCGCGCCCTGGAGCGCCGACTCGCGTGGCGGCTCACCGGTCTTGAGATCCCCCTCGCCGCCCTCGTGATCCCCGCCCTGCTTTCGATGTACTGGGCTTCCTTCCGCCTCGGGTCGCTGGACGGAGCGGCGGGCCTCGCCGCCGCCGCGCTGGCCGTCCCGCTGGCGGTCCACATGTTCGGCCCCGAGCGACGCCACCTCCTTCTGGCGCTGCTCCGGTCTCTGATCTTCGTGGTGGCCCTCTATGGGGTCATCCAATACGCCCAACTGCGCGACCTTCCGGAATTGCCCGAAGCGCGGACAGCCGTGGCGGCCGCTCCCGATTCCGGCGAGTTCGAAGGCCGCATGAAGGCCGGCGAGCCCTGGAGCACAATGCACTACCCGAACACGTTCGCGGGCTTCCTCGTCCTTACGCTCCCCTTCATCCTTGGAACCCTGCTGGATTCTCGAAATCGGCTCGCCGCCGGGGTCTCCGCTCTCACGATCGGGCTCGGCCTGTTCGGGCTTTGGGCCAGCGGCTCCCTGGGCAGCTGGGTTGCCGCCGCGGCGGCGGCCGCCGCCTTCGCCCTTCTCGAGGTCCTGCACCGAAGACCGGGGTGGAAGCGGCCCGCCCTCGCGATCCTGGCCGGAAGCTTCATCGTCGTGGCCGTCCTCGCCGCGGCCGGCCCCCTGTCGCCCAAGGCCCTGGCAAAGCGCTCGGAGTCGATGGCCAAGCGCGACGTCTACTGGGACGCCGCCGCGCGGATGGCGAGGGCTCATCCCTTGGGCGTCGGGATGAACAATTTCGAGGACCACTACCCTCAGCACAAGGATGACCGCCAGGAGGAGGTGAGCAACGCCCACAACGACTACCTGCAGATCCTCGCCGAGCTCAGCATCGCCGGCCTGCTCGCGTTTCTCGCTCTCCTCGCGGTGGCGGGGAGCCTGGCGCTGAAAACGCCGTGCGAGGAGCATCCCGCCCCGACGACCGGCGCCGCACTTCCCGCCTGCATCGGCATCGCGGCGGGCTTTCTCGTCGCCTTCGGAACGCAGGGCATTTTCGGCGGGGGGGTGGAGGTCCTCGTCATGGCCGCGGCGGGGATCGTGACTTTCCTGATCGCGTCGCGAGCGGGCCCCGGCGGAACATTCGAACGGATCGGCCTCGCGGCCGGGCTGGCGGGAGCCGCGGTCCACTTCCTCGTGGATTTCGATTTCTACGATCCCGCGTTCCGCCACATGTTCATGCTGACGCTGGCCGCGCTGGCCTTGACCACGCGCCTCGAGGCCCCCGGCGTCACGGGGGTGGTGGTCCCGGCCGTCGCCTCGGTCCTCTGCTTCGTGCTCATCCTTCCGCTCGGCGCCGCCATCGCGCCCCGTTTTCTCGAGGCGGAGGGCCTTGCGGCCCGAGCCATGGCGAGCCGGAAGCCCGAGGAGGCGGAGGCCGCATGGGAGGCCGCGGCGCGTGAGAACCCCCTCGACCCCGACCCCGCTTTTCAGCGCGGCATGCGGGAATTCCAGGCCTGGAACCGGATCGCGGCCGCGCCCGCCTCTCCGGAGACCGCGGCGGAGGAGACGCGACGATCCGATCTGGCCATCTCCTTCCTGGAAGATGCCCTGCGCCGCCGCCCGCGCGCGGCCGGAATCGCCTGCTGGCTCGGGACGGCCCACGAGTTCATGGCGCGACGGGCCGGGGCCTCCGGAAAGGGCCGGAATGGGTTCGAGGCGGCCCGCGCGGCCATGCATGCGACCGAGGCCGAGAAATACGCCCGGCTGGCGGTGGAGCTCTACCCCACCCGCGCGCGAAACCAATACCTGCTCGGCCGCATCCTCGACGCGTTCGGACGCTCCGGGGAGGCGGCGGCCTGCTTCCGCGAAGCGCTCCGCCTCAGCGCCCTGCCCGGCATTGTCCCCCGGCTCGCACTGGACGGGATCGAGGCCGCCTTTGCGAACCGCCGGACGGGCGGAGACGACGCGAAAGCCGCGGCCATTTTCAGGGAGTGGCGGCGGAGGGAGGAACTGAAGCCGGGGTACACGGAGCGCTGGCGCGCCCGGATGGAGTTGGCCACGCCCGAGGAACGGGCAATCGTGGACGCCGCGCGCGATTCCAAGTAGCTTCAGTCCCTGGAACCGCCATGCCCGCCAGCGCCGTCGAGTACGAACTCGTCGCCGGAATCGAGACGCACGTTCAACTCGATACCCGGACCAAGATGTTCTGCGCGTGCGCCGTCCGCTTCGGAGCACCTCCCAACTCGCTGACCTGTCCGGTCTGCCTGGGCCATCCCGGCACGCTGCCCACCCTCAACCGCCGCGCGATCGAGCTGGGATTGAGGGCCGCGCTTGCCCTCAACGCCGTCGTCGAGCCCCGCACCAAGTTCGACCGGAAGAACTACTACTATCCCGACCTGCCCAAGAACTACCAGATCTCCCAGTTCGATCTCCCGCTGGCCCGCGGCGGCTGGCTGGAGATCCGGACCCGCTCCGGGCCCAGGAAAATCAGGATCCACCGGGCCCACCTCGAGGAGGACGCCGGAAAGCTGATTCACGAGGAGAACGGAACCCGCTCCTTCATCGACCTCAACCGCGCCGGGGTGCCTCTGCTTGAAATCGTCACCGAGCCGGACCTGCGCTCGGCCGAGGAGGCGCACGTCTATCTCACCGCGCTCAAGGCGATCCTGCGGGCGGCGGGAATTTCCGACTGCGATATGGAGAAGGGCGAGCTGAGGTGCGACGTCAATGTCTCCATCCGGCCCAAAGGAAGAGAGGCGCTCGGCGTAAAGACAGAGGTGAAGAATCTCAACTCCTTCCGCTTCGTCCAGAAGGCGATCGAGACCGAATTCCGGCGCCACGTCGCCGAGGTCGAGGCGGGCCGGCCCGTCGTCCAGGCGACGCTCCTCTTCGACCCGGAACGGAATGAGACGCGCGTCATGCGGGTCAAGGAGGGCGCCGTCGACTACCGCTATTTCCCGGAGCCCGACCTTCCGCCGCTGAGGATCACCCCGGAGGAGATCGAGGCGGTCCGCCGCGCGCTTCCCGAGATGCCCGAGGCGAGGCGGGAGCGTTTCCTCCGGGAATACGCCCTCGGCGAAAGCGAGGCCGACATCCTCTCCTCCGACCGGGCGACCGCGGACTTCTTCGAGCGGGCCGCGCGCGCGGCGGGGAAGGCGAAGACGGTCGCCAACTGGGTCGTGAATGAAGTCGCCCGGGTCCTCAACGAGAAGAATCTCATCCTCGAGGCGTCGAAGCTCACCCCGGCCGCGCTGGTGGAGATCCTCGGCCTGATCGACGCCGGGGTGGTGACGGTCGCCTCGGCCAAGGACCTGCTCGCGCTGGCGGCCGAGTCCGGGCGGGCCCCCGCCGACCTGGTCCGGGAGCGCGGCCTCGGGACGGTCTCGGACGCCGGAGCCATCGAGCGCGTCGTGGAGGCCGTGATCGCGGCGAACCCCAAGGCGGTCGCCGATTTCCGGGGGGGCAAGGACGCCACGATCAAATTCCTCGTCGGGCAGGTGATGAAGGAGACGAAGGGGCGCGTCAAGGCCCCCGCCGTCGAGGAAATGCTTCGCAAGAAACTGGGCGGACCGTAGAAGACATGATGCGTTGGCTGTCGACCCTGGTTGTCCTTCTCGCGTTGGGCGTCGGCGGAAACCGGACGGTCATCACCCGTGACGGCAAAGTCTATGAAGGCGTCGTCACGCGGGAGGGGGCCGTCGTCGTGGTCACCACCTCTTCGAGCCAGGTCCGCCTGCCCGCCCGGTCGGTGGTGGCGATATTCGAGACCTTTCCCGAGGCCCGCCGCGAAGCGGGTCAACGGCTCGACCAGGCCAAGCGGCTCTTCGAGGAGGCTTCAGCGAGGCCGGAGCGCGATCCGCTCCGGCGCCGCCAGCTTGCCGTCAGCCTCGACATCTGCCGCGAAATACGCGACCTGATCCTGGTGATCCGGCAGCAGGGGGAGGCCGGGGAACATTCCGAAGTCCAGGACCGGCTGATGGTCCAGCTCCCGCAGTTCATGCGCCTCGTGCGGGACGCGATGGGCGCCACGGCGACCGCGGAGGGATCCCTCAAGGCTCCGATCGAAACGGTTCCCCTTGAATGTCTCGGGTTGGAGATCAAGTTCCCCTCGGCGGCGTCGGACCCCGCGGAGGTGCGCGAGGATCTCGGGCCCGGACAGGTCGCCGTGCTCGGCGACCTGGCGTCGACCGATCCCGAGACGCGCGCCCTCGCCGCCCGCAAGCTCACGAGCCCCCCGGCGCCGCACGCGCTCGCGGCCCTCGCCAAGGTCATGCAGAAGGAGTCCCATCGCGACGTCCTGGCGGCCCTCGTGGAAGCGATCGCGCGGTTGGACGTTGAACCCCACCTGAAGTCCGAGTTCGCCTGGGCGGCCGGAGAAGACGAGCTGAACCGGAGGATCGCGATCATCAGCCTCGGGCGGCGGCTTCCCTCGCGGGCGGGGTGCGACTTCATCGGGGAGTGTTTCCGGACCCGTCCGCCGACGCACATCCAGGTCCGCGTGGCGTTCGCGTCGGCGTTCCGCAAATTTCGGCCGCGATCGATCGAAGTTCTGCGCGAGGCCCTGCTGAAGTCGAAGGACGGCGCCACCCGTGCCGAGGTGGTGCGACAGCTCGGCGTCCTTCGGGACCGTGCGGTCCTGCCGATCTTGAAAATGACCCTTGTCCAGGGCGGCGGGGCGGGCGGATCGCCAGACCTCTTCCGGGTCTCGATCTTCGCAATCGAATCGCTGGGCAAGGCCTGCGTGCCCCTCCTCGTCGAGCTGATGGGAGATTCGAATTCGGCCATCAAGCGCCAGGCCCAAGCCCTCGCCAAACGGATCACCGAGGAGGAGGTCGACGGCATCGACGAGCTGCAGAAGTGGTGGGCGCGGAACCGCAAGTACGTGGATGAGGAGGAGAAGGAGTTCTGGAAGGAACAGGAAAAGAAGGATTTTCCCGTGGGAGCCGACGAGTTCCGGATTTTCGAGCGCCGGCTTCCGGATCCGAGGGATTGATGCGACGGATGGACGGCGGGACTCTGATTTCTGTGACGGCCGCGCTTCTCATGGCCGGCTGCGGGGGCTCCTCGACCCCTCCACCGCCGGTTCCCGCCCCTACCTCTTCCTCGCCGGCCTCCGGGGCGGCCTCCGGAAAGCCCACGTCGGAGACTCTCGAACCCACGCCCGAAGCCGACGCCCAGGCTCTGTTCGAGGAAGCCCAGCGCCTCGAAAAAACCCAGGCGGAACGCCCCGACCTGGTTCTCTCCGGCTTTCACGATGTGAGCGTGCGTCATCCCTTCACGACGGCGGGCCGTCGGGCCGCCTCGAAGTGCGTCGACCTGGAGGCATCGCTCCTGGAGGCTCTCCACCGGGAGTTCCAGGTTCCCCACGAGGCGGCCCTCAAGCTCCGGAAGGAGGGTCGATTCGGGGACGCCGTGGCGGGCCTTCGCTCGTACCTTTCCACCACGACCAAGGAGATCCTCAAGCGGCGCGCGACGGCGGAAATCGCGTTCACGGAGAATGAGGCGCGGCGGGTGTACGGCGAGGCCGTTACAAAAGCCCGCGAGTCGGCGAAGCGCGGCGTCATTGACGAGGCCGTCGCGCTCTTGAAATCCGCCTCGGAGCCATCCACCTCCGAGGTTCGCGAGGGGGCCGCGCGAGATCTGGCCAATCTCGACGAATTCCGCCGCGCCGGGGAGGCGAGAAAAACCGCCGAGGCGACCGAGGCCGCACAGAGCGCGTTCGGGAATCGCGCCCACCGACTGCTGAAGCGGCTGAAAGAGCGCGCCTACGCGGAGGTCCTGGCCGAGCTCGATGCGGCCGTCAAGGATCCCGCGCTGGCCGGGTGTCGGGATCGACTCGCCGGGGACCGCGCGGTCGTGGCCGCGGCCGCCGCCTTCTGGGAAGCGGTCCAGAAGAATCTCAAGGCGCGCGTGAACCAGGAGGTCACCCTTCTGACCGCGGAGGGCAAGTTCATCCGCGGAATCCTGAAGCGCATCCAGGAAAACGGGGCCTCCCTCCGGATCGAACCGTCGCCGGGGGACGTTCCTCTCGAATCCCTGCACACCGACCAGGTCCTCCTGTTCGGCTTCGGGCGCGAGGGCCTGCCCGAACAGGCAGGGACCTCCTGCGCGGCCGCCGCGATGTGGCTCTTTCTCGAAGGACGCCACGACATCTCGCGCCTCGAGCTCGCGACCGCGCGCGAATTGGGGGCGGAGGTGGACGCGCTCGAAGCCGCGTGGCGTCGGGGGTTCTTCCGGGCGGCCATCGGGAAGTAGCTAAGCAACCCGAGATAATTACCTGCACCCCCTCCCGCGAGCCGGGGGTTTGAACGCTCGGCGTAGAGCACCAAGGAAGGCGAGCGGCTTGAGCAGCCGGACGACCGCTCAGGGGTGCAAGAAATTACTTGGGATTGCTTAGGACGCGAAGTGGCCTCATCCGGTCCGACGCCTCGGCGTCCTCGTCGGCGACCAGGAAGAAGGCTCCGGCGGGTCGGATCGCCTGCCTGTGGGCCATGAAGGGGGCTGACGCAGAGGGCGTGCCGCGGCGGAAACCGAGTTATTTGCGCGGAATGGGTGATTGGGCGGACTAATAGCCCCGGTCAGGCGAGGTGTATGCCGTACCCCTATCGCTCCATTCCATTCCCGTTCTCCCCGGTCACTTGAGGTCCACTCCGAGCGCCTTCGCCAGATCGGTGATGAATCCGCGGTGCTTTTCCGGTGAGTTGAATCGCCACGCCCGCAGGTACTCCGGCAGGGTGTGCGATGCCGTGAGCTTCTCGGTGTTGAGCCACGTCACCGCCTCCCAGTGCTCCGGCGCCTTCTCGAAGAACGGCAGCAGTTGGACCGCGGCGATCGTATTCCTCTCGCGATCGACAGCGGTCGCCGCCAGGGTGTCGGCATTCTCCTTGTACCATTCGGCGAGCGTCTTCCCCGCCGGCAGCGGGGCGGCCCCGATGCGGCCGTCGGCGTATTCCATGAGCGACTTGGCGTAATCCTTCCAATTCGGGTAGGGCGGCCGGGTCTTCCACGTCTCCGCCGAGCGGCGCAGGACGAAGAGCGACGCGATCTCGCAGATCGCCTCCTCGAACCACTTGCAGCGGCTCGGGTCCTCGTCGTAGTTGCAGAGGATGTGGCAGAACTCGTGCGCGAATTGGAAGGTGTACTGCGCCCAAAGGGTCCCGCCCGTGGCGAGCCGCACCCGGTATTCCCCCCTCGCCCCGCGCGCCGTGAGCGTGATAGGACCCCCTTGGGCCTCGACGAGAATCGGCTTGAGGTCGCGGTCGGGGAAATGGCGCCAGAGCTCGCCGGCCGCGGCCCGAAGGACCCGGCGGACATTCTCCACATCGGCCTCCCACCCTTTCTCGACCGGGCGGATGTCGAGGGGCCGGGGCTCGGAGGATCGATCTTGCGCGACCAGGAGTGCGACCGCGAGCAGAAGCGGTGTTCTCATGAAATCAAGTATCCCATCCCGTGGCGCCCGTGCGACCCCCTCGGGAGCGATCTTCGTCGCCAACATGCGTATACGCGATCTCGACGTTTGGCCTCCCACCCTGACCGATTCCTACACCTTGCGCGTCGTCCCTTCGACCTCTCTGCCCGCCACCCTGAAAAGGTGCGGAGTCTTCTCAATTGCGGGATCCCCACAGCCATATCTCTCCATCGTCGTTGATCTGGGTCGTCCAACCCAATGTGTCGCCTGTTGGTGCCGTCAATCCATGATCCAAAATCCATGATCAGCCCTTGAGAACCGTTCCTATCGACTCCACAACGATCCGACTTAACTTCTGTACTTCGCCAATGGTCGCCGTCAGCGGCGGCATGACTACGATCACGTCCGCGAGCGGACGGAGGATCGCTCCGCGGCGGCGCGCTTCCAGGATCACGCGGTGGCCGGTCCGTTCTTCGTAACGGAACGGTTCCCGGGTCGTCTTGTTTTTCACGAGTTCGATCCCCGCCAGCAGACCGAGCTGCCGGATCTCGCCCACCCTGTCATGACGCGCGAGGGGTGCCAGTCCCGTCCGGAGCGCCTCAACCTTCGCGGGCAGCCGCTCCAGGACGCGATCCTTGTCGAACGCCTCGAGCGCCGCCAGAGCCGCTGAACAGCCGAGCGGATTCCCGGTGTACGTGTGTCCGTGATAGAGCGCCCGGCGCTCCCGGATCTCCCCGAGAAATCCCCGGTAGATGCGCTCCGTCGCCAGGGTCGCCGCGAGAGGCAGGAACCCGCCGGTCAGCCCCTTGGAAACGGCCATGAGGTCGGGGCGGACGCCGTCCTGTTCGCACGCGAACATCGTCCCCGTCCGGCCGAATCCCGTCATGACTTCGTCGAGAATCAGGAAAACGTCGTGCCTCCGGCAGAGTTCCTCCACCGACTTCGCGAACCCGCGAGGCTGCACGATCATCCCGCCGGCGCCCTGGACCCCGGGTTCCATCACGACCCCGGCGACTTCACTCGAATGCTTCGCGAGGATCGCGGCAAGTTCCTCGACGCAGTGGGCGGCGCACCCCTCGAGCGTCGAGGCCTTGGTGCATCGGTAGCTGTAGGTCGTGGGCGCGCGGAGCGTGGGAAAGAGGAGCGGGCGGTACGCGGCCAGAAAGGGATCGACGCCTCCCACGCTCATCGCCCCCACCGTGTCGCCGTGGTACGCCTCGGTCAGCGCGACGAACTTCGTCCGTTCGGGCCGGCCGTTTTGCCCCCAATACTGGATCGCCATCTTCAGGGCGATCTCCATCGCGGTGGACCCGTTGTCCGAATAAAAAACGCGGGTCAGGCCGCGAGGCGCCCGCGCGAGGAGCTTTTCGGCCAGCTCGATCGCCGGCGGGTGGGAGAGTCCGAGAAAGGTGGCATGGTCGAGCTTCCGGAGCTGGCGGACGATCGCGCGCGCGATCCCGGGGTTGCGGTGGCCGAGCGACGTGCACCACATCGAGGAGACGCCGTCGAGGTAGCGCCGCCCCTCGAGATCGATCAGCCACGAGCCCTGCGCGCGGTCGATCACCGGGAAATCCTCATCGTCCCACGCGGAGTGCTGGGTGAAGGGATGCCAGAGAACCTTGCGGTCGCGCGCCCGCCACGCTGCCGACTTGGTGCTCATTTTCATGGCCGCTGATACCGTCCGCAGCTTCCAGTTCCCAGATTCCAGATCCCAGCCTCGGCGGGTGGCCGGATGCCGGAAGCAGGAAGCAGAAAGCTAGATCCTTGCGAGCGCCGCGAGGAACGCATCGACATGCTCCTCCTCATGCCGGGCCGTGACCGAAATCCGGAGCCGGCTCGTCCCCTTCGGCACCGTCGGAGGCCGGATCGCCGGAACGAGGAAACCCGATTCCCAGAGCTTCCCGGCGGCCGCGAGGGCCTTCTCCTCCGAACCCAGCACGACGGGCAGGAAGGGTGCCGGAGATTCGCGGACGGGATGACCCAAGGTACGGACTCCCCGGGCGAGCCGTTCTCCGAGGCGAATGACGCGCCGACGCGCGTCGCCCGCCGACTGGACGAGCCCGATGGCCGCCGTTCCCGCCGCCGCGACCGCGGCCGGCGCGGCCGTCGTGTAGATGAAGGACCGGGCGCGCGATTCAAGAAGCCTGATGAGTTCGCGAGAGCCGGCAACGAATCCCCCGATCGACCCGGCCGCCTTGGCCAGGTTGGCGGTACGGGCGGCCACCTCCACGCCCGCCAGTTCCACACCGCCGCGCCCGGTCTTCCCGAGCACGCCGAACCCGTGCGCATCGTCGACGATCAGGTCGGCTCCATGACGGTCCGCCACCTTTCGCAGCGCCGCGAGCGGCGCCAGGTCTCCATCCATGCTGAATACCGTGTCCGTGAAGATCAACTTCCGGGGCGCGCGTTCCGACGCAAGCAGGCGCTCGGCCGCCTCCGCGTCGCCGTGCCGATAAACACGCACGGTCGCCTTCGAGAGCCGGCAGGCGTCGATCACGCTGGCGTGGTTCAGCTCGTCGGAGAGCACGAGCGTCTCCTCGTCCGTCGTCGACGTCAGGAGTCCCGCGTTGGCGGCCGATCCCGAAGCAAAGAGGAGCGCGGACTCGGTTCCGAGGAAGTCCGCGATCGTCCGCTCCAGACCGCGATGGAGGGCGGTCGTTCCCGACATGAGCCTCGACGAACCCGCGCCCCATCCCCACGAGGCGGCGGCGTCCGACGCAGCCCCCGAGACGCGGGGGTTCTGCGAGAGACCCAGGTAGTCGTTCGAGCAGAAGGAAAGGACTTCCCGCCCGCCGATGGTGACGAACGGCCCCCGGACGCTTTCGACCACCTTCGGTTCTCGAAGGAGGTGCGACGAGGCCAATTCGGCCACGGCGCGTTCAACCATCGATTCGAACCACGACATGGAAGCGGAGTGTATCAGACGGTCAAGACTTGCGCCGCCGGACGGGGAACCGTTTCGCCAGCTTTCCCAGGTCGGCCAGCTGATGGTGGTTCGTGAGGTCGCGTTGGAGCGGCGTGACGGAGACGTAGCCGTCCCGCACGGCGTGCGCGTCGGTGGGGATGTGCCCGTTCTCCGTGACCGGGCGCTTCTTGTAGTTCCGCTCCGGCGTTCCTTTGAGCCAGTAGTAGGTGCGACCGCGGGGATCCTCCCGCCGGTCGAACGCGTCCTGCCACGCCAGGCCCTCCTGCCGGGTCACGACCGTCCCCTTGATCGAGGCCGCGGGGCGCGCGGGGACGTTGATGTTGAAGACTCCCGCCTTTCCCCGGTGCTTCGGAAGAATGGTCTCGATCAGCCGACGGGCGATGCGCGCCGCGACGGACCACCGGGGATCCGGGCTCGCCTCCAGGGAGATCGCGAAGGAGGGATGACCGTACAGCGCCCCCTCGAGCGCGCCCGCCAGCGTGCCGGAGTACAGGATGTTGTTGGCGACGTTGAGCCCGAAGTTGATCCCGCTCACGACCACATCGGGCGGCTCGTCGAGAAGCTCCACGAGGGCGAGCTTGACGCAATCCGCCGGGGTCCCGTCGACGGCAAAGGCGCGCGCGTACGGGTGGGCGGCCTCCCGAACCAGGAGGGGCCGGTAGAGGGTCAGCGAATGGCTCACGCCGCTTTGCTGGCGCTCGGGCGCGACGATGACGATTTCGCCGAGCGGACGGAGCTCCCGCTCCAGGGCGAGCAGGCCTTCCGCGGCGACGCCGTCGTCGTTCGTAAGGAGGAAACGCATGGGGGCTTATCCTGAGCGAGCCAAGCGAGTCGAAGGTTTCGCCCCGGAACCGCCCGCGCGCGAACCGCCTATCCGGGCTCGCCCTGGGAGCGCGCCAGAAACGCGCGCAGCCGCGTCACGAGCTTCGCGTGCAGCTGGCACACGCGCGATTCCGAGAGGCCCAAGATACGGCCGATCTCCTTGAGAGTCAAATCGTCGTAGTAGTACAGGCTCAGGATGTTCCGCTCCTTGGTCGAGAGCTTCCGGTGGCAGAACTCGAGGAAATCCCGCTTCGCGCTGTCGGAGAGGGGGCCCTCGACGCGCAGGTCCTCCATGACGTCCACACCGAGGGGCTCCTGCTCCTTCTCGAGGGTGCGGTGATGGGCGGGGACCATCGTGGCCCCGCTCACCTCGCGGTGGAGGACGTCCAGCTCCTCGATGGAGATTTTCATCTCGCGCGCGACCTCGACGTCCGTCGGGGCCCGGCCGAGCTCGCGCTCCAGCTTGACGTAGGAGGCCTCGAGCCGGTTCGAGCGGGCCCGCGTCAGCCGGGGCACCCAGTCCATGTTGCGGAGGTCGTCCAGGATGGAACCCCGGATGCGGCCGACGCAGTAGGTTTCGAATTTCACGCCGCGCGACATGTCGAATTTTTCGATGGCGTCGAGCAGGCCGAACATGCCGGAGCCGCACAGGTCCTCCACCTGGACATTGTGCGGGAGGCGCTCGACCATCCGGTCGGACACGTACTTGACGATCGGGAGGTATTCCTCGGCGAGGATGTTCCGGATCGCCACGTCGTGGCCGCGCTTGAACTCGACCCAGAGGCGCGCCAGCTCCTCCTTCGACCGCTTCGTGACCAGTGCCATGATGCCTATCCCCCTCTCTGCTGCCCATCCGCCGTCGGCCCCGACGGCGGCTCTCGATTCATTCCGGTTTGCCGTCCCCGTCCTTCCGCTCGGGCGGCTCCGCGCCCGCGCCGGCCGCCTCGCGCATCACCGCCGCCCCGAGCTTGCCGAAGACGAGCCACCCCACCAGCCAGCCCGCCGCGCCGGCCAGAACGGCCCGCACGAGGGTCTCCGGCACGGGCACGCCCTTGGCGATCCCGGCGAAGATCACCGCCGCCGCCGCCAGCAGGCCCAGGATTCCGC
>DASXTT010000140.1:0-8474 GCA_036505255.1 Planctomycetota bacterium
GACCCGCGAGGACCTCATCCGGATCGAGTCCGTGCTCGACGCGAAGGGGGCCAACGCGCGGATCGAACCGTCCGACGACTTGTACTCTCACGACAGCAGTCTTGTCATGGGGTTTAATGCGCACGCCTGGGTCCGTCCCGACGCGGCCGTTCCGCTGACCGTGACGGGGACGACGGACATGCCGTTCGCCTGCGAGACCCGGGAGATCGTCATCGATCTCGCCGGGGACGGCAGCCGGGTCGAGGTGGGGAAGGCGCTCCTCAGCGTCACGGACGTTACCGCGTCGGACTCCGGGGTGCGGCTGAACTTTCGGGCGGAAGGCGAGGACGACCCCAACATGCACGATCGATACGACTTCCGTGCAACCCCGGTCCTGGTCGACGCCGACGGCAAGCGGCACGCGGGATCGCAGAATACCAGCGCCGGGAACAGCGACTCCTGGCGCTGGGAGATCGAGTTTCCGCCCGGGATCAAGGCACCGCGGAAGCTGGCCGTGCGCTGGATCGTCGGCTTCCACCGCGTCCAGACCCCCTTCCGCCTCGAAGGGGTCCGCCTGCCCTAACCGGCGCTGGGTGAGTTCCCAGTTCCCAGCGACCCGATTCCAGATCCTGAAGTCTCAAGCTTCGAGCCAGACAGGGGCTTGGTGGTCCACCCGTCGAGCCGGATCCAAACGGACCCCCCCAAACTTTTTTGGCTCTTATTTCATAACTTACGGATCATGTGTTACACTTCCCCCCGGCGCCCATGGGGGCGCCGTGAGAAAAGAGGGGGAAACGATGTTCACCATCGCGCTCGTCAACCAGAAGGGGGGCGTCGGCAAGAGCACCACGGCCGTCAACCTGAGCGCGGGCCTGGCCCGCCTCGGGAAGCGGGTGCTCCTGATCGACCTCGACCCCCAGGCCCACGCCACGCTCGCCATGGGGCTCCAGCCCCGCCAGCTCAACGCGTCCGTCTACACCCTGCTCTCGGGCGTCCACCGCGCCCGGCAGGTCATCCGGCCCGCCGGCGAGAACCTCTGGATCATCCCGTCGACGATCGACCTGGCCGGCGGCGAGGCGGAGCTCGCGGCCCGCTCCGGATCCCATTTCATCCTCAAGGAGGCGATGGCGGAGATCGGGAACGACGATTTCGACTTCGCGATCGTCGATTCGCCGCCCCAGCTCGGGTTCCTGAACGTCAACAGCCTGGCCTGGGTGCGCGAGGTCTTCATCCCGGTCCAGTGCGAGTTCTACGCCCTGCACGGCCTGGCCCTGCTGATGAACACCATCGACCGGGTCCGGGTCCAGCTCAACCCCGCCCTGCAGGTCTCCGCGGTCATCCCCTGCCAGGTCAATCCGCGCCGCGCCCTGACGCGCGACGTCCTCGCCGAACTGGAGCGCCATTTCCCCGGCCGCGTCATGAAGACGCGCATCCGGGTCAACGTCCGGCTCGCGGAGGCGCCCGGCCACGGCCAGACGATCTTCGCCTATGCGCCCGAATCGAACGGCGCGATCGACTACGCGGCCCTGGCCGCCGAAGTCATCGCCCTCCCGCCGCCCGCGCCGTGGATCGGGACCTCGCCCGCCGTCGCGGCGCACGTCGAGGCGATCCACGCTCCGGCCCCCGAGCCCCAGCCGGAACCCGTGATCGTCGCGCCGGAACACCAGCCGGAGCCCGAGCCCGCCGCCGTGACCGAAACTCCGGTCGAGGCCGCTCCAGAGCCCGACCCCGTCGTGGTCGCGGCGCCGGAACCCGAGTACGTCGCTCCCGCCCCGGAACCCGAGCCGGAGCCTCTACCCGTCGAAGTGGCTTTCGCCAACGTCGCCGCCCTCGCGCCGGAGCCTGAACCCGAGCCCGCGTCGGCCCCGGTCCCCATCGCCAAGGAAACGCCCCTCATCACGGAGCCGGGATCGTTCGCCCACAAGCTGGCGATGGCCGGCCTCAAGCCGATCGTCATCGCCAAGAAGATCCCCCCGGGCATAAACGGGGAGGAGAACAAGCCCGGCGCGTCGGGCGGGCTGACCAAGGCCCTCCTCGGCAAGCTCTTCGGCCGCGGGAAGGATTAGCGCGCGGGCCGGACGCCGGGTCTCGCATCATGGCGAGGGATCGTCGATCCCCCCGCTCCCTTTCTGGCCGGAGTGGGGATCAGCTGAAAAAATAATCCTAGCGCGTGTCGATTTCGCGAATCTTCGTACGACGTACATCAGGAAGGCGGCTCAACGTGAGAAGGAGATCTCCGATGCAGAAGATCACCCCATGCCTCTGGTTTGATCACCAGGCCGAGCAGGCGGCGAAGTTTTACGCCTCGATCTTCAAGAATTCGAAGATCGGGACCATCGCCAGGTACGGCGACGCGGGGCCCGGACTCAAGGGCGGCGTGATGACCGTGAGCTTTCAGCTCGAGGGCCAGGAATTCCTGGCGTTGAACGGCGGTCCGCACTTCAAGTTCTCGGAGGCCATCTCGTTCATCGTAAACCGCGAGACGCAGGAGGAAGTGGACGCGCTGTGGAAAAAGCTCGCCGAGGGCGGAGAAGAGAGTCAATGCGGCTGGCTCAAGGACAAATTCGGCCTGTCTTGGCAGATCGTCCCCACGGTCTTGCGTGAATTGATCAGCGACCCCGATCCCGCCAAATCGCAGCGGGTCATGAAAGCGATGCTTCAGATGAAGAAGCTTGACATCAAGGCGCTGAAGCGGGCGTATGAGCAAAGGGCTTGAGACGTCGCGCCTCCGCCCTTTCGCGGCGCGCCATCCTGAAGTACGATCCTCCCCGGACCCTGAGCAGAGGCCGTGGGATCCCGACTCCAATACGGAGGCCAGACATGTTCCAGAGCATGCTCTCTTCATTCACGGAACGGGTGTACGCCCTGCTCCGGATCGTCGCGGGCCTGATGTGGTCGTTCCACGGGATGCAGAGTATTTTCCACCTCTATTACCCGCCTCCCCCGGTGCCTCCCCCGCCTGAGACCTGGTCGCAACTCTGGTTCGGCGGCCTCATCGAGCTCACCTGCGGTCTCGCGATCGCCTTCGGAATCTTCGCCTCGCCCGCCGCCTTCCTCGCGAGCGGCACGATGGCGGTGGCTTATATGCAGTTCCACTGGAAATTCCAGTTCGACAGCCAGTTACTCCCCGGGGTCAATCAAGGCGAACCGGCCTTGCTCTACGCGTTCCTCTTCCTCTTCTTCGCATGCAAGGGGGCGGGAAAGTGGAGCGTCGACTCCTGGAGGGAGAAGCGGCGCGCACAGCCCCGGTAGCGGCTCCGATCCGACCCGGCCGGAAACCGCTTCTCGCGGTCTGATCCCGGTCGGGTTCCTTTTCTGAAAAATAATATTCCAGGGTGTCGATTCCGGTGAGACTCGTTCGACGTACCAGTGGAGCCGGAATTGAGAGCCGGTCGATGCGACCGGAAATCCGGCTCGGAACGGAAAGGAGACAGACGATGCGATTCATGATGTTCGTAAAGGCCAGCAAGGAGTCCGAGGCGGGCGTCCTGCCGGACGAGAAGATCCTCTCGGAGATGGGCACGTACAACGAGGCACTGGTCAAGGCCGGCGCGCTGCTCGCGGCCGAGGGGCTCCAGGCGAGCTCGAAGGGCGCGCGCGTCCGGTACGCCGACGGCAAGGTCAAGGTGACCGACGGACCCTTCGCCGAGTCGAAGGAGCTGGTCGCCGGGTTCTGGGTGATCCAGGCGAAGTCGATGGACGAGGCCGTCGCCTGGGCGAAGCGCGTACCCTTCCAGGAAGGCGAAGTCGAGATCCGCCCGCTCTTCGAACTGACCGACCTCCCGGTCGACCCCGCCGAGAAGCCCGAGGGATGGCGGGAGAAGGAGGAGCAGTTCCGCGCGACTCCCCCGCCCGCCCGGAAGCCCGGCATGATCCGGTTCATTGGCCTCCTCAAGGCCGACAGGGACACCGAGGCGGGCGTCATGCCGAACGAGAAGCTCCTGGCCGCCATGGGGGCGTTCTTCGAGGAAGGGGTGAAGTCCGGGGTGATCCTCGCGGGCGAGGGTCTGCATCCGAGCTCGAAGGGCGCGCGCGTCCGGTACTCCGGAAGCAAGCGGACGGTCATCGACGGGCCCTTCGCGGAAACGAAGGAGCTGATCGCCGGCTACGCGATCATCCAGGCGAAGTCGAAGCAGGAGGCGATCGAGTGGACGAAGCGGTTCGTGACGGTCGACGCTCCGGGGCGCCTTGACTCGGTGTGCGACTGCGAGCTCCGCCAGGTCTTCGAGCTCGAGGACTTCCCGGTCAATCCGGCCGAGAAGCCCGACGGATGGCGCAAGGTGGAGAAGACGCTTCGAGATGGAGGACGCTAGCGTCCTTGGGCGCATGACGCATCACGTATCACGCATCACGGGTTCCCTAAGCGAGCCTGTTGATGCGGCCCGTAATGCGTGATGCGTGATGCGATCCTGACTCAACAACGGAGGTCCAATGCGTTTCATGATGCTGATGATCCCGAAGGGGTACGAGAAGGCGGCTCCGGGCACGACGCCGGATGCCAAGGTCGTGGCCGCGATGATGAAGTACAACGAATCCCTCCAAAAAGCCGGCGTACTGCTCGCGCTCGACGGCCTCCACCCGCCCTCGATGGGCGCGCGCGTCTCCTTCCCCGGCGGAAAGCCCAAGGTGACCGACGGGCCCTTCCCCGAGGCGAAGGAGGTGCTCGGCGGCTACTGGATGATCCAGGTGAAGTCGAAGGAAGAGGCGATCGAATGGGCGCGGCGGTGTCCCGGCTCGCCCGATGCAGTGATCGAGATACGCCAGGTGCAGGAGATGGCCGATTTTCCCCCGGATGTCCAGAAAGCGGCGGCGGGGTTTCCCGAGATGCAGACCAAGTCGGGACGGGGCAAGAAGTCGTGATCCCCTAGTCGCGCTTGCGCCGGGGGATTGAAGTTGGTGTGATCGGCGGCCGTGAAGGCTGCCGAAACTCATCGCGCGATCGAGGCGGTCTGGAAAATCGAGTCGGCGAAGCTCATCGCCGGGCTCGCCCGGATCGTCCGCGACGTCGGCCTTGCCGAGGATCTCGCGCAGGACGCCCTCGTCGCCGCGCTCGAACAATGGCCGGAGTCTGGAATCCCCGACAACCCGGGCGCATGGCTCATGGCGGCCGCAAAGCATCGGGCGATCGATCTCCTGCGCCGGAGCAAGCGCCTCGGTCGCAAGCACAAGGAACTCCGCCGCGAACTCGAGGGCCGGCAGGAGACGGCCATGACGGATTTCGACACCGCGATCGACGACGACGTCGGCGACAACCTCCTGCGCCTCATGTTCACGGCCTGTCATCCGGTGCTCTCCTCCGAGGCGCGCGTCGTGCTCACGCTGCGGCTGCTCGGAGGCCTGACCACCGATGAAATCGCGCGCGCGTACCTCGTGCCGGAGCCGACGGTCGCCCAGCGGATCGTCCGGGCCAAGCGGACGCTCGCGGTGGAGCGCGTCCCCTTCGAGGTGCCCCGGGGGTCCGAGCTCGCCGCCCGGATGTCATCGGTGCTCGAGGTCGTCTATCTCGTTTTCAATGAGGGCTACTCGGCAACCGCGGGCGACGACTGGATGCGGCCGGCGCTCTGCGAAGACGCGCTCCGTCTCGGGCGGATCCTGGCCGGGCTCGCTCCGAAGGAGCCGGAGGTCCACGGCCTCGTCGCGCTGATGGAGATCCAGGCTTCGCGGTCCGGCGCGCGGGTGGGCCCGTCCGGTGTGCCCATATTGCTGCTCGACCAGGATCGCGCCCGCTGGGATCAACTGCTCATCCGCCGGGGCCTCGCGGCGCTTCAGCGCGCCGAAGAGCTCGGCGGCGCGAGGGGTCCGTACGCGTTGCAGGCGGCGATCGCCGCCTGTCACGCGCGAGCCCGGACCCCCGGAGAGACGGACTGGGCGCGCATCTCGGCAGTGTATGAGGAGCTCGCGCGGGTGGCGCCTTCCCCCGTGGTGGAGCTGAATCGCGCGGTCGCGATCTCGATGGCCTCCGGTCCGGCCGCGGGCCTCGAGCTCGTCGACGCGCTGACCTCCGAGCCGATGCTCAAGGCGTACCACCTTCTGCCGAGCGTGCGCGGCGACTTCCTCTTCAAGCTGGGCCGCTTCGACGAGGCGCGCGCGGAATTCGAGCGCGCGGCCTCGCTGACGCGGAACGGCCGGGAGCGGACGCTGCTCCTCGACCGCGCCGCCGCGTGCTCGCGATCGAGTTCCTGACAGGAGGGTTCCCATGCGATACGTCGATGGTTTTGTCCTGCCCGTTCCGAAGAAGAATCTGGCCGCTTACCGCCGCCTGGCGCGGGTCGGAGCCCGGCTGTGGAGGAAGCACGGCGCTCTGGAGTACTTCGAATGCGCCGGCGACGACCTCAAAGTGAAGTTCGGGATGCCCTTTCCACGCCTCGTCAAGCCCAACCCGGGCGAGACGGTGGTGTTTTCCTTCATCGTCTACAAGTCGCGCGCGCATCGAGACCGCGTCAACGCCCAGGTGATGAAGGACCCGCTCCTGGCGAAGATGCCGAAATCGATGCCCTTCGACCCCAAGCGCATGGCCTACGGCGGCTTCAAGGTCCTCGTCGAGGCGTGAGGGGGCGGAGGCTCAGGGCCTCGCGAACGATCTCAGTTTTCGATGCAGGGTGGCGATCCCGATTTTCAGCGCCTCCGCCGTCCGGGCCCGGTTCCCTCCGTGGGATTCCAGGGCCGCCAGGATGTAGTGTTTCTCAACTTCCTGCAGCGAACGCGCGGACCCTTGTACGTCCGGAATGGGGACCGCGTGGCGGACTTCCGGAGGCAATTCGTCCAGTTCGACGCGGCTCTTGCGGGCCAGCGCGACCGCGCGCTCCATGGCGTTCTCGAGTTCCCGCACGTTGCCCGGCCATTCGTAATGCAGCAGCTTGTCGGCCGCCGCCGGCGAAAGGGTCTCCACGTGGCGCTTCATGCGGAGGGCCGCCTCGGTCAGGAACATCCGGGCCAGCGGGAGGATGTCCTCCCGACGCTCGCGCAGGGGCGGCACGGTGAGCTCGACCACTTTCAGGCGGTAGTAAAGATCCTTGCGGAATCGCTTGGCCGCCACGTCCGCCGACAGGTCGCGGTTGGTGGAGGTCACGATGCGCACGTCGATGGGTCGGGAGCGATTCTCCCCCACGCGCCGGATCTCCCTCTCTTGAAAGGCCCGGAGGAGTTTCACCTGCATCGATGAAGGAATGTCGCCGACCTCATCCAGGAAGAGCGTCCCTCCGTTGGCCGCTTCGAACAGGCCGGCCCGGTCCTGCGCCGCCCCGGTGAAGGCGCCCCGGACGTGGCCGAAGAGCTCGCTCTCGAAAAGAGTCTCGGGGACCGCGCCGCAGTTCAAGGCGATGAAGGGGCCTTCCGAGCGGGCGGACTGGTCGTGGAGCAGCCGGGCGATCCGCTCCTTCCCCGCGCCGCTCTCCCCCGAGATCATCACCGTGGTATCCACGCCGGCCATGCGCCTCGCCTGCTCGACCACCCGCTGCATGGTGTCGCTGCGCGCCATGATGCCCGAGGGATCCTCTTCCAGTCCGGCGACGAGGGCGAGCCGGCGCGACCGCTCCTGCAGCTGGCGCTCGGTCCGCTTCAGCGCCTCGGCGACGAGCTTCAGGGAGGCGTCGATCCCCTTGTTCTCGAAGTAGGGGAGGTGATCGTCAATTCCCTTGCCCCATTCTTCCCGGGTGCGCGCCAGGACGTGACAGGCCGGGTCTCCCCGGCCCAGGCAGCGGTCCTCGATCGTATAGAACTCCTTTTCCATGGATGAGCTGAGGTAGCCGCTGGCCAGGCCGCAGAGGGTCCAGCACACCGGATACTCGGCTCGGCCCAGGTGGAGGAGATGCTGTTCCGCTTCGTAGGATACCTTCCACGTCACTCCCTTGCCGAGGTGCAACCCCGGGGATTCGGGATCGGGCACCACGAGACCCTGGAGGCAGTAGATGCGCTGCCCCGCCCGGCGCCACTCATCGTCGTTGTCCCACTTGAATTCGGATCGCATCGCGTCGGCCATCCGCTTTCCATGCACGTATCCGAATCGCGTCAGGATGCCGCGCGCGACGTTGACCCCGAAGGTGTCGATCAGCTCCTTGCGCAGGAGGCCGTGCGCGACCGCGTCCAGGATCACGGCCCTCCGGCCGGCGAAGCGGACGATGCCCCCCGCGGGGTCGAATTCCAGCAATTCCTTGAGGTTCAGGTCGTCGGCGCGCATCCTTCGCCTCCCATCATGGTGTTTCAGCCCTATTTTGCCGGAATCCGGGATTCGATCAAGATGATTCGAGAGGCGATCAGAGTGATCGAACCTTCCCCTCCCGAATCGGCGGCCACGGGCGCGGGGCCTGTTGGCCGATGGTTTGCTCCTATCCGGCAGGTAGGGTTTTTCCCTACCCACCGGTTTAGTTATTCCGGGTATGGAGCCATGCTTACGTTGCGGAGGGGGACGAGTCGTCGACACATGGTCCGCGAGGGCCATGACACGTGGATGACCTTCGACCCCGAGACTGAGAAAGACCCTTTTTACGGCGGATTTC
>DASXTT010000141.1:0-2625 GCA_036505255.1 Planctomycetota bacterium
GCTTCGGATCCAGTTCCAGCGAGCGGCGGATCTCGGCGACGGCCTCGTCGAGTTTCCCCGACTCCGCCAGCACCTGGCCCAGCACGTGGCGCGTCTCGGCGCCGTCCCGCAGCTTCAGCGCCTCCCTCAGCTCCGACGCCGCCTCCGGCAGCTTCCGGCTCTTGTACAGGGCGACGCCCAGGTTGTGGCGGGCCTCCCGGTAGCAGGGGTCGATGTTCACGGCCGAGCGGAACGCCTCCACCGCCTCGGCGTGACGGTTCTGGAATCCCCGGAGGTGGCCGAGGTAGTAGAGCCCGATCGCGAACTTCGGCTCGATTTCAAGCGCCCGTGTGAGGGCCTTGTCGGCCGCGTCGTACTCGTGCCGGCTCAGGTGATAGGTCGCCACCGACACGAGGTCGGAGTGGAATTTCCCGCGGCCGAGGTGATCCACCACCGCGGCGATCTCGCGGTCCTCGACCGGACGGTAAAAAGCGCGGCGGAGTCGTCCCTCAGGATCGAAGACAAACGTCGAGGGGGACGACCCGTGCAATTCCCGCAGGAGTTGCGAATCAGGCGTCACGAGGTGAATCTGGGCGCGGCTCTCGTCCACTTTCGGCGAGGCCGAATCGCCCATGTGCACCACCAAGACCTTCGCCCCCGCCCCGGCCAGTGACTCTGGACGTTTCACGGCGCCCTCCACCCGCGGACGCGTCGCGTCGGACCAGCGCGGCAACTCCTGCGCTTTCGGAAACGAGCCCTGCCGGATCACGAGGAGCCGGTCGACCGGAAGATCGCGGTGCGTCTCCGTCGACCCGTCCGGCCACCGGATCGTGATCGCGTCGATCTTCTCCGCCGCGGCCAGGCCGAAATGGAGGTCGAGCGGGACCTGGGTGGCGAATCCCGTCGTGGCTTTCACGTAGTCCTGCTGGGTCACCCCGCCGGCCTCGAGGCGCACGCGGGCGCCGAGCGCCTGCCGGTCGCCCTTCGCGGCCTCGAGCCGCACCCGGGCGAACCGCCGCGGCGCCGAGCGATTCTCCATCAGGCGCAGGCCCTCCAGGCACAAGATCGCGAGGTCGAGGTCGCCGTCCCCGTCGATGTCGACCGGCGCGACGGCGCGGCCGTCGTCGGGGAAGTCCAGGGCGAAGGCGTGGCCCGCGTCATAGAATTTCGGCCCGCGGGCGTTGAAGAAAAGGCAGTCCCGCTCCATGCCGCTCCAGCCGCCCCGGAAGCGCGGGTCCTGGAAGGCCCCCGTCCGGTCCGCCCGGCCCTCCTGGATCGCGAATGCGTCGGTCACCGACCGGGACCAGTAGACGGGTCAGTAATCGGGGGCCGTCGGATCGCTGTGGGTCGTGAAGCCGTTCGCGACGAAGAGGTCCTTGTCGGCGTCGTTGTCGAGGTCGAAGAAGACGCACCCCCACGCCCAGTCGGCGCGGGCCACGCCGCGGGAGACGGCCGTCTCCTTCCAGTCCGGCGGCTCGTAGAGGGCGTTCCCCTGCACGGTGAAGAGGAGCCCCTTCTTGACGTCGTCGCGCAGTTTCGGCGACACGGCGAGCATGCGGTTGCCGGCGTGCGAATACATGTTGGAGACGTAGACGGAGTAGCGTCCTTCGTTGTCGAAATCGGCGATCGCCAGCCCCATGCCGAAGGCGGGCTCGCGGATGATGGGATGGTGCGGGTCCTCGATGAAGCGTCCGTCGCCCTGGTTCCAGTAGAGATTGTCGGGCCCGAAATCGTTGATGACGATGAGATCGAGGTCGCCGTCGCCGTCGAGGTCGAAAAACTCCGCCACGTAGGAGTACCGCGTGCCGCGGATCCCGCGGTCCTCGGACTCCTCCGAGAATCGCAGGCCGCCCTTGTTGATGAAGAGCAGGTTCCGCTGCCCGGTCCGCGCGTCCATGAAGTTGAAGGCCCGCCCGCCCGACTCGGAGTTCGAGTAGCCCGACACGAAGAGGTCGAGCCGCCCGTCGCCGTTCACGTCCCCGGCGGTGATCTGGTGGAAGAGGAGCTCCCGCGCCGTCGGCGGATTGTCGAAGACCAGCGTCTCCAGGAGAATCCACGCCCCGTCGCGGCGGGTGTAGAGCCCGAGGCAGGCCTTGTCGCCGCGGTACCAGGCGGGTTGGGTGCTCACGAGCTCCTCGATCCCGTCGCCGTCCAGGTCCAGGTAGAGATAGAAGAGCGCGCCCTCCTCCGGCAGCGCCTCCGGGAGGAATCCCCCCTTCCCGTCGTTCACGAACACGACCGAGCGGCGCGACTCGTTGGTCGCGATCAAGTCCGGGAAGCCGTCGTGGTTCCAGTCGACCGCGGCGAGCGCCCCCACGTTCGTCATGGTGCGGTTGTCGATCGCGGACTGCAGGGCGCGGCGGCCCTCCTCGGAGAAGGCGAATTCGAACCCCGTCGGGTCGCTGATGTCCGCGAACGTACGGCGTGAGGACTCGACGCGGACCGACGCCGGAAGCGAGAGGCGGCGGATCTTCCAGGCTCCGGGCCCGCCGGCGTACTCGACCTCGAGGTCGGCCTGAAGTTCGACGGTCCGTCCCTCGGCCCCGCGGCCCGTGAGCCACCAGTGGTAGTGGCCCCGGGCGATCTTCTCGCCCTTGTCGAGGAGAAACGTGAAGCAGCGGAGGATCACCCGGTCGACGGCCGTGT
>DASXTT010000142.1:0-5284 GCA_036505255.1 Planctomycetota bacterium
GCAATCTGGCCGATGCCGTCGCGGATGGCGGCAAGGAGGCCATGCAGACGCTGAAGGACCGCATCGGAACTCTCGAAGGACAGCGCGCCGAGTTGGAAGAGACCGAGGCGAGGCTCAGGTTCGAGCTGGAAGCCGAGCAGAATCAGCAGGTCGCCGTCCAAGACCAAGTCCAGACCCTGGCGACCTTCAATGACCTCATCAAGGCCAGCGAAGGGCACCCCGAGAGAATCAAGGCCCTCATTCCGAGATTCGTGGAGTACGTAGTGCTTCACGGGCAGCCCAAGGGCGAGGGTCAGCTTGAGGTGGCGCTCTTCCCAAAACCGCCGCCGGGGTCAGGTCCTGACTTCGTGATCGAAGGCGGATCCGGCCCATCCGGTTCCGGGTTCGTCGGAGGGTTGCATGAGGGGTACCCGACGGGATTTGAACCCGCGACGTCCTGGGCCACAACCAGGTGCTCTATCCAGCTGAGCTACGGGTACCGAGAACGGCCGTGAGGGCACCTATTATAGGCCGACCCCCCGCGGTTACAATCCCGCCCATGCCGTGCCAGAAAGCGCTCGCCCAATTCATGACGCGGTTGCTGGAGTCCAAAGTGCACCGTGCAACGTCCAAAGTCGGCCGCCTCCTCCAGACCTCCCCCGAGGGGAGGAGGAGCCGGCCCTGATGCCATATCCTTTCCGGGGTCGTCCCCTCATCGGCGTCGTCCACCTCGAAGCCCTCCCCGGCGCCCCCCGCGCGCGCCGGACCGTCGACGAACTTCTCAGCCTCGCCCTCCGCGACGCCGAGGCGTGGGTCCGCGGCGGGGCCGACGGGCTCATCGTCGAGAACTTCGGCGACGCCCCCTTTTCCCCCGACCGCGTCGACCCGCAGGTCCCCGCCATCCTCGCCATCGTCGCCCGCGAGGCGCGCGCCCGCTTCCGGCTCCCCGTCGGGATCAACGTGCTCCGCAACGACGCCCGCTCCGCGCTGGCCGCCGCCCTCGCCGCGGGCGCCTCCTTCGTCCGCGTCAACGTCCACACCGGCGCCATGGAGACCGACCAGGGGATCGTCCAGGGACGCGCCGACGAGACGCTCCGCTACCGCCGCGCCCTCGACGCCAAGGTCGCCATCTTCGCGGACGTCTTCGTGAAGCACGCCGCGACCCTTTTCCGCGGCACGCCCGGACGCGCCGCCGCCGACGCCGTCCTCCGCGGACAGGCCGACGCGCTCCTCGTGACGGGGGACGCGACGGGCGGCGAAGCCGACCCCGCGCGCCTCGCTGAAGTGAAACGCGCCGTGCCCCGCACCCCGGTCCTCGTCGCGAGCGGAATCACCCCCGGCAACGTGGAGCGCTACCCCGGGGCGGACGGGTTCGTCGTGGGGACGTGGGCGAAGAAGAACGGACGGGTCGACGCGAAGCGGGTTCGCGAGCTCGTCGCCGCTACTCGCCGATCCACAGCACGCCTTCGTCGTCGAGGCGGCCGCGGGCCGGAGTGAGGAACCAGCCGTCCTGGAGATGGCGCGACGTGAGGCCGGGGTCCTCCCAGTATTCGACGAAGGGCGTCGCCGGACCGGTCTTCAAGCAGATCGTCCCGACCATCCCGGCCGGAAGCTCCTTGCCGTCGGCGTCCACGATCTTGAGCGACACGCCGGGAATCGGCTTGCCCACCGACCCGAGTTTCTCCTCGAGGTCGATCGTCTGGATCACGTTCAGTTCGCGCTGGGTCCAGACCGACCGCACCGGCGACCCGTACGAGAGCGACGTCATCGAGAGGAACCCGGGGTCGGCCGGGTACGTGACGCAGATGTTCCGGCATCCCTTGAGGAGCGTCCCGAGGTTCGGGTCGGTCCGGAGCATGACGTCGAGCGCGCGGAACGACGAGAACCATGTGGTCGGCGCCAGCTGCGACGCGACGTCGGCGTGGCGGTTGAAGCGCGCGGGGTCCTCGTGGGTCACCAGGGTCGCCCCGACGAGGAGGGGCGCGAGGAGCGCGTAGCTCGTGAAGAGAGCGTCGCCGGGGGCGAAGGCCACGCACACGGACTCGCGCGGCCGCCACTCGAGCGCCGCCGCCGCGGAGTGGGCGATCCCCAGCGCGGCCTCGTGCGAGATCACCGAGCCCGTCTGGGCGAGCTCCGTGAAGTAGAGGATCGCGCGGTCCTGCGGGCCGGTGGAGATCGGCGGCACGGCCGCCTGCGCCGCGTCGAAGCCCTCCTGCCACATCTTCTCGAACGGCTCCATCGAGGGGAGCTGGAAGGGCGTCCGGTTGACGTACAGGACCGTCTCGATGTCGGGCAGGTCGGGTTTCAGGTCGGCGAAGGTGTGGTTGAACATCTGGAGCGTGACGACGACGCGCGGACGGGAGCGCGAGAGGACGTTGCGCACGACCTCCGCGTTGCGGCCCGGGCTGAGGACGCCCGCGAGGGCCCCGAGCCTCAGGGCGCCGAGGAAACCGAAGAAGAGCTCCGGGATCACCGGCAGGACGAAGAAGACCCGGTCCCCCGGCTTGACTCCGAGTTTCGAGAAGAGGTACGCGGCCTTCGCGGAGGCCTGGTCGAGCTCGGCGTACGTGACGCGCTGGACGTCCCCGTCCGCGCCGTACCAGACGAGGGCGTGCTCCCCGCCGAACCCCCGGGCCACCGCACCCGCCGTGGCGAGGTGTCCCAAGTTGAAGGAGCCGGGCTCCGCCCCGAGCGTCGACGCCACCTGCTCCCAGGAGAAGGCGGCGGGCGCGGGAACGGCCGGGTTGGTGAATATCCGAGTGTCGGACATTGGTTCCGCTCGGGCTCCTGCCTTGCGCCCCCGTTCCGGGGGCGCCTATAATCGCCCCCCACGGGCCGGAGTGGCGGAACTGGCAGACGCGCCGGATTCAAAATCCGGTCCCCGCAAGGGGGTGGGGGTTCGATTCCCCCCTCCGGCACTCGAATTAGACCATCGCGCCCCCCTCGGGACCAATGAAATTCTGGAACCCGGGGGGCTCCGCAGCCCGCACCCATGGCGCATTGATTATACCGTACCCCCGGGCGGGTAGGGGGTTCGGTTCGAGCTTCCCGATCCCGGTTCCCCGTTCCCCGTTTCAGAAGCTCCGCGCTTCAAGCCGGAGCGAAAGGCTGACCCCGCACCTCCCGCTCCTCTCTGTTCGGCCCGACCGATTTTCATTAAGCTCCCCCACATGCCCGAGCTGACCCTCGATCTCGTGGCCCGCTACCCGAGGCCCGGGACCGCCGTCCCCGGCAAGCTTTCATTCTCCCCGGACGGAAAGCTCCTGACGTACCTCCATTCCGAGGAGGGCGGGCTCTCGCGGGTCCTGCGGGCAATAGACGTGGCGACGGGCGCGAAGCGCGTCCTCTTCGCCCCGCCGGGGGGCGGAGTGACCGACCGGAACGTGTCGCGCGAGGAGGCCCTCCGCCGCGAGCGGCAGCGCCTGCGCGAAACGGGCGTCACCCACTACGCCTGGAGCGAGACGGGCGCGACCCTGCTCGTTCCACTGGGGGAGGAGGCATGGGCCGGTCCCGAGGGGGGACTCCGATGCGTCGCTCGCGGGGCGGTCGATCCGCGCCTCTCGCCCGACGGGACGCGCCTCGCCTTCGTCCGGGACGGGGACCTTTTTGTCGCGGACCTTGCGACGGGCGCGGAGCGGCGGCTGACGCACGACGCCCAGCCCGGCGTCACGAACGGGCTCGCGGAGTACATCGCACAGGAGGAGATGGATCGCTTCTCGGGATTCTGGTGGAGCCGGGACGGGCGGTTCCTCGCCTACGAGCAGGCGGACGACCGTCACATTCCCGAATACATCATCCCGCACCTCGGGACCGACGCCCCGGCCTTCGAGCGCCACCGCTACCCGTTTGCGGGCGCGGAAAACGCGCGGGTCCGGCTCGGAGTCGTGCCCGCCGGGGGCGGCTCCACGGCGTGGATGGACCTCGGGGAGGCCGAGTACCTCGCGCGGGTCGGGTGGCATCCCGACGGGCGGCTCACGGCTCAGCTTCAGACCCGCGACCAGAAGCGGCTGGAACTTCGGGCCTTCGATCCCGCGACAGGGAAGGGAGCGACCCTCCTCGTGGAGGAGTCGGACCTCTGGATCAACCTGCACAACGATCTGCGGTTCGTGCCGGAGACGGGCGAGTTCCTGTGGGCGTCCGAGCGGAGCGGATTCAAGCATCTCGAGCTCCGCCGCGCGGACGGCACGCTCGCCCGCGTCCTGACGTCGGGGGAATGGGCCGTCGATTCCGTGCAGGGCTTCGACCCGAAGGGACGGCGCGTCGCGTTCACCGCGGCGAACCCCCTAACCGAGTGCCAGGTTTTCGTCGTGAATCTCGACGCCGGCGAGCCGGTCCGCCTGACGAAGGAGCCGGGGATCCACCAGGCTGTTTTTTCCAGGGACTTCGCCTCGTGGGCCGACATCCACGATTCGCGGACGATTCCGTTCTCGGTCCGTCTCCGGAATCCCGATCGGGAGGTGCACCCTTCCGCCGCGGTCGACCTTCCGCTCGTCACTCCGGAGCTCTTCGCGTTCCGATCGCGCGACGGCGCGGAGCTCTTCGGGATGCTCTACCGGCCCGCGAAGCTTCCCGCGCCGCTGGTCGTGCAGGTGTACGGCGGCCCCCACGTGCAGACGGCCCTGGACTCGTGGCTCTGCACGGTCGAGTTGAGGGCCCAGTACCTCGCGAAAGAGGGCTTCCTCGTGATGCGCGTGGACAACCGGGGTTCCGCGCGGCGGGGACTGGCGTTCGAGGGCGCGATCGCGCGCCGGATGGGGACCGTCGAGGTGAACGATCAAGTCGATGGAGTCCGGTTCGCGAAGTCGGAGGGCTGGGTCGACGGCGACCGCGTGGGGATCTACGGCTGGAGCTACGGGGGGTACATGACGCTGATGTGCCTCCTCAAGGCGCCCGAGGTTTTCAGGGCGGGGGTCGCCGGGGCGCCGAATGCGGACATGGCGGGCTACGACACGCACTACACCGAGCGCTACATGGGGACCCCGAGCGGGAATCCCGAGGGATATCGGGAGGCGAGCTGCCTGACGTTCGCGGAGCGGCTTCGGGGCCGGCTCCTCATGATCCACGGCATGCTCGACGAGAACGTCCACTTCCGCCACACGGCCCGCTTCGTCAACGCCCTGGTGAAGGCGAACCGGCCGTACGAGCTCCTCCTCTACCCCGAGGAGCGGCACATGCCGCGGAGCGAGAAAGATCGAAGAAACATGGAAGAGCGGATCGTGGAGTTCTTCAAGAAGAGTCTCTAAAGCAACGACAGCCCAGATCATCTACACGACGCATCACGCATCACGCATCACGCATCACGCAT
>DASXTT010000143.1:0-11300 GCA_036505255.1 Planctomycetota bacterium
GCGATTGGTCCCTCTCGCCGTGGTGCTCGCCACGACGGCGGCGGCGGGGTCCTTCCTCGCGGGAGGAACCCGGGAGGGAGGCTCTCCTCCCCGGATGATCCGCGCCGGGGAGGCGTGGGTGGATCGATGCGAAGTGACGGCTGCGGAGTACGCGGAATTCATCGCGGCGACGGGTCGGCGGCCTCCCCCGAGCTGGCGCAACGGGCGGCCGCCCCGGGGTCGCGAGAAGCGGCCCGTGACCCAAGTGAGCCGGGACGACGCGGCCGCCTACGCCGCGTGGGCGGGAAAACGGCTGCCGTCGGTTGAGGAATTCCGGACCGCCGCCGCCGGCATCGAGCGCCTCGCCGCGGAGGACGTCATCTGCGCTCCGGCCGCCCTCGACATCGGGTCCGTGGACGCCGATGGGGGCCGCGACCTCAGCGTCTGCGGTGCGCTTCACCTGGCGGGCAACGTCGCGGAGTGGACCTCCACCGAATCGGCGGCCGGGCCCCGGATGGGTGTCATCTTTGGCGGCCACTGGAAGGCACCTTGGGCGCAGTGCGTCCGCAAACCGGAAGAGGAGGTTCCCGTCGACACCCGGGATGCGACGCTCGGCTTTCGCTGCGCGAAGCCGGCGGAATGAATCAGGCCCGGCCGAGGGCGGACCGGATCGCGACAACCTCGCCCAGGAGCCGCTCGAGGTCGGCGAGCTTGACGGAGTTCGGTCCGTCGCAGGGGGCGCGGGAGGGGTCCTCGTGGATTTCAAGGAACAGGCCGTCGGCTCCCGCGGCCACGCCGGCGCGCGCGAGGACCGGGATCATCGACCGGTCTCCGCCCGAAGCGGCGCCATCCTTCCCGCCGCCGGGGGACTGCACCCCGTGGCCGGCATCAATGACCACCGGATACCCCAGGGATTTCAGATGGGCGATCGACCGCATGTCGACGACCAGATTGTTGTAGCCGAAGGTCGTCCCGCGCTCCGCGAGGATCAGCTTCCGGTTCCCCGCGCGGACCGCCTTGGCCACGACCTGCTTCATGTCCCAGGGGGCGAGAAACTGGCCCTTCTTGATGTGCAGGGGCCGGCCGGTCTTCGCCGCCGCGACGATCAGGTCCGTCTGCCGGGAAAGGAACGCCGGAATCTGCAGCACGTCCACCGCGCGGGCCGCGGCGCGGGCCTCTTCGGGCGAATGGACGTCGGTCAGCACCGGCACCCCGGCGCGATCGCGGACATTCTTCAGGATCTTCAGTCCGGCGCGGAGCCCGGGCCCGCGGAACGACTCACCCGAGGTCCGGTTGGCCTTGTCGTAGGAGCTCTTGAAGATGTACGGGACCCCGAGCCCGCGGCAGATCTGGGCGATGGCCCGCGCGTGGCGAAGGGCGTGCGACTCGCCTTCGAGGACGTCGGGCCCGCCGATGAGAAACAGGGGGCGGCCGGCGCCGACCTCGAAGGTGCCGATTCGGACCGGAGGCATCAGGTGCCCCCGATGGCGTCGTCGATCCGATCGAAGAGATGGCCGAGCTTGTCGCGCTTCGTCCGAAGGTACCCGGCGTTTTCGCTCGTCGCGGGAAGTTCGATCGGCACGCGCTCGACGACCTCGAGCCCGTACCCCCGGATCGAGATGATCTTCTTCGGGTTGTTCGTCATGAGCCGCATGCGCCGGACGCCGAGATCCAGGAGGATCTGCGCGCCGATGCCGTACTCGCGGAGGTCCGCCGGCAGCCCGATCTTCGCGTTCGCGTCGACCGTGTCCATCCCCTGCTCCTGCAGGGCGTAGGCGCGGAGCTTGTTGATCAGGCCGATCCCCCGGCCTTCCTGGCGGATGTAGAGCAGAACCCCTTTCGACCGTGAGATCTGGTGGAGGGCGCCTTCGAGCTGGCCGCCGCAGTCGCACCGCTTCGAGTGGAAGATGTCGCCGGTGAGGCACTCGCTGTGGACGCGGACGAGCACCGGATCCTCCTGGACGACGGTTTTCCCGTCCGCTTCCTCCCCCACGCCGCCGGCGCAAAGGGCGAGGTGGAGATACTCGTCGATGAGGGACCGGTAGCAATGCAGGTTGAAGGTCCCGAACTCCGTGGGCAGGGCCACCTTCACGACGCGCTCGATCAGCTTCTCCTGCTGGCGCCTCCAGGAGATGAGGTCGGCGATGCTCGTCATTTTCAAGCCGTGCGTCGCGGCGAATTCCGCGAGCTGGGGGAGCCGGGCCATCGTTCCGTCGGGGTTCATGATCTCCGAAAGGACGCCCATCGGCTTCAGGCCCGCGAGGCGGCAGAGATCGACCGCCCCCTCCGTGTGGCCCGACCGGACGAGGACGCCGCCGTCGCGCGCGCGCAGGGGGAAGACGTGGCCCGGCCGGACGAGGTCGTCGGGCCGGCACTGGTCGTGGGCCGCCGTCAGGATCGTGCGGGCCCGGTCGGCGCTCGAAATCCCGGTGTCGATGCCGGCGCGGGCGTCGATGGAGACCGTGTAGGGCGTCCCCCGCGCCGAGGTGTTCTCGCTGACCATCGGGGGAAGGCCGAGCCGCTCCGCCCGCGCGCTGACCATCGCGAGGCAGATGACGCCCCCCGTATGAAGGCGCATGAAGTTGATGGATTCGGGCGTGACCTTCTCGGCGGACTGGACGAGGTCGCCTTCGTTCTCCCGGTTCTCGTCGTCGACGAGGATGATGGCGCGGCCCGCCCGGAGCTCGTCCAGGATCTCCGGAATCGGGGCGAACGGACGGTCCATTTCCGCTTTTATAGCAGACGCCGTCCGGGGGGTCAACGCGACCGGACGCGGAGGTTGGACCGGACCTCGCGCACGCTCGTGACGCGCCGGGCGATGCGCTCCGCCTCGGCCTTGTCCACCTCGTCCGTCACGGTCCCTTCGAGCGCCACTACCCCCTGATTGCAGGAAACCAGGACCCGCTCGAATCGGGCGTCTCCGTGGAGGTTCCACTGGACGTCGCGGGTGATTTCCTGATCGCGGGCGAGGGGATCCTCCGATCGACGCACGCCGGCGCAACCCGCCGAGGCGGCGATCAGCAGGCAGAGCGCGGTCCTCATGCGGCTCCTCCCCGAGTTTCGAGGTCGGCGATCCGGGCCACGGGCCCGAGCACCACGATCTTGTCGCCGGGCCTGAGCACGGTGCCGACATCGGGATTCACGTCCGATTTCCCGTCACGCCGCAGGAGCACCACGTTCAGGTCGTAGCTCGTGCGCAGATCGCCGACGTGGCGTCCGGCCACGGGCGACGAGGGACCCACATCGACGTCCGCGAGGTGGAGGTTCTCACCGTCCAAGGTGAAGGTCTGGTACACGCTCCGGCCGGTGGCGGCGGCGATGAACGCCGGAACGGCGGCCCGCGAGGTCGAAATCGCCGGCATTTTGAAAACCGTGGCGATCCGGTCGGCGAGGGTGTCGTCGAAAAGCCGCAGGACGACGCGAATGTCGGGATTGATCTCCCGGGCGGTCAAGGCCGCGTCGAGATTGGCCAGATCGTCGTCGGTGGCGAGGTGGACGGCCGCCGCCCGGGCGACGTTGGCGTTCTCCAGGGTCTTCTTGAGGCGCGCGTCGCCCCGGATGACCGGGATCCCGAGATCCAGGATCTCGTCGACGAGATGGCTTTCGCTCTTGCGCTCGACCGCCACCGCTTCGAGCTTGAGCGCGGCCAGCTCCTTGAGAATCCGGTAGCCGACCTTGCCGACCCCGACCACGACGTGGTGGTTGCGCATCACCGAGGCTTCCATGATCTGCCACTCCTGAAGATTCTGTTTTCGCGAGAAAATGAAGTAGCCCAGCCGGACGACGGAGTCCGCGACGGCCCCCAGGCCGATCACGGGGATCACGAAAAAAAGCGGCCGGAGGTATCCCTGCTCGGGAAAGTGCAGCTGCGGCTGCATGAAGACGAGGAGGAAGACGTCGTAGCACGCTTCGACGTAGTCGGGCTTCTCCGGCGTGTAGGTGAGGTGGATGAGGAGGCCCCCGCCGAAAACGATGGCGAGGAAGACGCCCATGGGCCAGCGGAACTCGCGCGCGAGAAACCGCGCGTAGCCCCAGAGGACGGCGAACCGGCGGCGGCGTCTCATAGGGGTGCTCGGCCGTCATCTTAGCCGGGCCGCCCCGGAAATCGAGGCCCCGGCCGGGTCGTGTCCTGAGTTCAATGTCCAAAGTCCCGTGTCTCGCGACGGTCAACGCGGGTTCGGGTGAGGCTCCGCCAGCGGCGCCCGTCTCACGGGAGCTTGGACCGATAGGCTTCAAGTCTTCCGAGGACCGTCATTTCGACATGGACCTTGGACATTGAACTTCGGACACCACCCCCGGCCGGGCTCAAATAGATTCGATTGTGAGCCCGTACCACCTTTGTTAGAGTGGCCGGTCCGGCTTCATTTTTTCGCGCGAGACCGGCACCTCGTGGAGGAACCTGCCATGGCGGAAGGCGATCACACTATCTTCGACGATGCCTCCCCCGCGCCCAAGCCCTCGGGCGGGGACATGGAGGCCATTCAGAAGCTGAAGACCGCCTACGACAACCTGAAGCGGGAGATGCACCGCGTCATCGTGGGCCAGGAACGCGTTCTCGAAGAGCTCCTGACCTGTATTTTCTCCCGCGGCCACGCGCTGCTCGTCGGCGTCCCCGGGCTCGCGAAAACCCTGATGATCCGGACCCTCTCGCAGACCCTGTCGCTCTCGTTCAACCGGATCCAGTTCACGCCCGACCTCATGCCGAGCGACATCACCGGCACGGAAGTCATCGACGTCGACCGGGCCACGGGCGAGCGCGCGTTCCGGTTCATCCGCGGCCCGATCTTCGCCAACGTCATCCTCGCGGACGAGATCAACCGCACGCCGCCGAAGACCCAGGCCGCGCTTCTCGAGGCGATGCAGGAGCTTCAGGCCACGATCGGCGGCAAGCGCCATACCCTGGAACAGCCCTTCTTCGTGCTCGCCACGCAGAACCCGATCGAGCAGGAGGGAACCTACCCGCTGCCCGAGGCCCAGCTCGACCGCTTCATGTACAACATCTCGGTCGGCTACCCCTCCGAGGAGGAGGAGCTGGAGATCATGCGGCTCACCACCTCGGGTTTCGACACGAAGCTCCAGCCGATCCTGACGGGTCCGGAAATCATCCAGCTGCAGCAAATCGCCCGGCGGGTCCCGATCGCCGACCACGTGATCCGGTACGCGATGTCCCTCTCCCGCGCCACGCGGGTGACGCAGGGGGGCGTGCCCGACTTCATCAAGGAGTGGGTGCAGTGGGGCTCGGGGCCGCGCGCGAGCCAGTACCTCATCATCGGCGCCAAGGCCCACGCGGTCCTGGGCGGGCGGTTCTACGTGACGATCGAGGACGTCCGCGCGGTCGCGCACCCCGTCCTCCGTCACCGGGTCATTACGAATTTCTCGGCGGAGGCCGAGGGCGTCACGACGGACAAGATCATCGACAAACTTCTCGAGGTGATTCCCGCCAAGGAAGCGGACCTGGAGAAGCAGTCGGGGCTGCCCCAGGTCACCAGTTAGAGGTAGACGGTCGACGGCCTTTGGTTGACCGCCGTCCTCCGTCGACAGTCATCGGTCAACAGTCAACCGGCCGCGGGCCCTCTTCATGGCGGACAAGAAACCGGATTTCCTCGATCCGAAGATCCTCAACAAGATCACGCGGCTGGACCTCAAGGCGCGGCACATCGTCGAGGGGTTCGTCGCGGGGATGCACAAGAGCCCCTACCACGGCTTCAGCGTCGAATTCGCCGAGCACCGCGAGTACACCTCCGGCGACGACCTGAAGCACCTCGACTGGAAGGTCTTCGGGCGGAGCGACCGGCTCTACATCAAGGAGTACGAGCTGGAGACGAACCTCCGCTCGCACATCCTCCTCGACTGCTCGGAGTCGATGGATTACGGAAGCGGGGAGAACACGAAGCTGGAGGTGGCCTGCCTCATCGCGGCCTCGATGGCGCACCTGATCCTGCGCCAGCAGGACGCCGTGGGCATGGTGACCTTCGACAAGGACGTGCGGTCGTTCATACCCTCCCATTCGGGGCGGGGACAAATGAACGCCGTTCTTGGAACCCTCGGCGGCGCGAAGGCGGCGAACAAGACGGACCTCGCGACGGTTTTCCACTCGCTCGCGGAGCGGTTCACGCGCAAGGGGCTCGTCATCGTCGTCAGCGACCTGTTCGACGATCCGGACCGGATCCTGAAATCGCTCCAGCACCTCCGCCACCGCCGACAGGACGTGATCGTCTTCCACGTGCTCGACGAGTACGAGGTGACCTTCCCTTTCCAGCGGATGACGCTCTTCGAGGGCCTCGAGGAGTATCCGAAGCTGCTGGTCGACCCGCGCGCCCTCCGCCAGGCGTACCTCGAGGAGGTCGAGCGGTTCGTGTCGCGGATCCGCCGGGGGTGCGTCCAGAACTCGATCGACTACGCGCAGATCACCACGGACCGGCCGCTCGACGTCGAGCTGGCCAAGTTCCTCGCGTCCCGGCTCGCCTTGGGGCGGAGGTGACCGGGGCCGCGGCATCGCGGTGACCGGACGGAAACATGGGCTTCTTCAACCCGGGACTGCTGTGGTTCGCGCTGGGCGGCGCGATCCCGGTCATTATCCACCTGCTGCACCGGCAGAAGTACCGCCGGGTCCGCTGGGCCGCGATGGAGTTCCTCCTGGCCGCCCTCAAGAAGACCCAGCGGAGGCTGAGGCTCGAGAACCTGATCCTGCTGCTCCTCCGCATCGCCATCATGGTCATCCTGGCGCTCGCGATCTCGCGGCCCTTCCTCCGCGCCGCTCCGCTCAAGATGCTCGAGGACTCCAACACCCACCACTTCCTGGTCATCGACAACTCGTACAGCATGGCCTTCAAGAAGGGGTCCAAGACCTACCTCGACCTGGCCCGCGAGCAGGCGGACAAGCTCCTCGACACCCTCGGGCCCAAGCTCACCGAGCAGGACAAGATCACCGTCATCCTCGGCTCCGCTTATCCCGAGGTGTACGTCGTCTACGCGTCCAAGCTCAAGAGCGTCAAGGAGGCGGTGGCCGCGGTCCGACCCTCCCACTACGCCTCGAGCATGTACCAGACCTTCCGCCTTCTCGAGGAGCAGGTGAAGAAATCCACCAACCTGGAGAAGCGGATCCACCTGTTCACCGACATGCAGCGGTGCGCCTGGGAAAGCGCCGACGAAACCGAGGCGAAGCGCTTCGGCGAGCTGCTCAAGCGCCTGACCTCCGCGAAAGACACGAAGGTCGGGATCATCAACGTCGTTCCGGAGGACCAGCGGAAGGAGAGCGCCGACAACCGGGGCCTCGTGGGGCTCTGGGTTGAAAACAACATCATGGACACCCGGTCCTTCACGACGTTCCACGTCGACCTCTACAACTGGTCCGCCGTCAGCTATCCCTCGATGGAGGTGCGCTTCCTGGTCGACGGGAGCCACGTCGGCACGGCGACCACGCCGCTCCCCCCGAATTCGCTCATGCCCGCGACCTTCCGGTACCGCTTCCACGAGCCGGGCCCCCACTTCGTGGAGGCCGTGATCGATCCGGACAACCTCGACCTCGACGACCGGCGCTATCTCGCCGTCGACGTGAAAGCGACCCTGTCCGCGCTCATCGTGGACGGCAAGCCGGCGAGCCCGCCGGAATGGAGCGACGCGGACTTCCTCCGGATCATGCTCTCCAGCGCGGAGGTGTCCATCGCGGGTCCGGTGACCGCCGAGATGTTCACGGCCGACGACCTGGAGAAACACGATTTCCTGGTCCTGTGCAACGTCCAGTCCCTGACCCAGGACAAGGTTGCGAAGATCGAGGATTACCTCCGGCGCGGCGGAGGCCTGTTCCTGACGATGGGGGACCGCGTGGACCGGGGAGCCTGGAACGAGCTGCTGTACCGGGACGGCCAGGGCCTGCTTCCGGCCCGGCTCGGGGAGGTCGGCGGGACCTCCGCGGAAATGCAACCGCGCGTGGCGTACCACATCAAGGAGTATGCCGGGCGCCACCCGGTCTTCCTTCCGTTCCGCAACGGGCCCGGCCCCTTCTCGCTCATCTTCTACCAGTACGTCAAGCTGGAGAAGTACGACCCCGAGTCCGTCGTGGCGGTGCTCGACGACCCGACCAACTCCCCGCTGTTCGTCGAAAAAAGGTTCGGGGAGGGCAAGGTGGTCCTGTTCACGAGCACGATCAACGGGGAGTGGGACGGGGGCGTGGCGGGCATGGGTCCGCTCGGAACCCTCGTGTGGACCCTGATGCCCTACCTGGCCTCGCGGCCGACGAGCGCGAAGAACCTGCAGATCGCCGACGTCATCCAGCACTCGATGCCCGCGGAGAAATACGCCGGGACTTTCGCGATGGAGACGCCGTCCGAGGGTCAAACGTCCATTTCGATCCAGCGGCCCGCGCCGGACAGCCGGTGGTTCACCGTCTTCTACCCGAGCACCCCCGCGCGGACCAAACCGGAGGAGGGGAAGTCCGTCGTGAACGAGGGCCTCCGGTTCGCGGGGAGGTACAAGCTGGTCCGTCCAAAGGCCGATCCGGCCTCGGAGGACTCGGTCATCTCCTATTTCGCCTGCAACCTCCCTCCGCGGTCGACGGCGCCGGAGGAGCTCTCACGGTGCGAGGGCAACCTGGAGACGATACCCGTCGAGGAAATCCGCCGGCGGTTCCCCGACTTCGCCTTTTATCTGGCCGGTCAGGGGGAGCAGGGTCCCCCCGCCGAGTCCCAGGGGTCGAGCCGGATCTGGAAATACCTGCTGTTCGCACTCTGCGGTTTCCTGGGACTGGAGACGTTCCTGGCCTGGTTCTTCGGACGGGCCAAACAGTAGCGACGCCATGGCAATCCTGAGCGCGATGATCGCGGCGGCGCAGGACCCTTCGGGGTCCGACAGCCTCCTCTCCCGGCTCCTGGGCATCGACCGCATCAATCGGGAGCCGGGATCGAGCATTTATCTCAGCTGGCATCACGAGCTGCCGCTCTGGGTCATCGTCCTCGTCGTGATCCCCGCTGTGATCGGACTCGTCTGGTTCATCTACCGCCGCGAACGGACCGATGTGCCCGCCGCGGCCCGGTGGATTCTCGCCGGCCTCCGCAGCGCGATCGTCCTTCTCGTGATCGCCATGCTGATGGGGCCGATGCTCACGCTCGAGATCGTGAGGTTCCGCCGGGCCTACCTGCTGGTGCTCGTGGACGACTCCCTTTCGATGCGACGAAGCGACCCGCCGAGCCGGCTCGAGGACCAGCTGGCCCTCGCCCAGGTGACGGACCTCTGGAACCGGAGCGAGCCGCTGCCCGACGCGGTCCGCGCCGAGCTGATGAAGCTCAGCCGCGCCGACCTCGTGCGGAAGGCGCTGGAGAACCCGAAACTCGGAGTCCTGTCCCAGCTGGAGGAGAAGCTCCACGTCGCCTACCTGACCTTCTCCAAGGGCGTGAGGAGCGTGGAGAACCGCCAGAAGTTCCTCTCGGAATACCGGAACGACCAGATCCTCGGGACGGAGACGGCGATCGGTGACGCGATCAAGCAGGCGAGGGCGATGTACAAGGGCATCCCCGTCGTCGGGATCGTCGTCATTTCCGACGGGCGCAACAACCTCGGCATCGATCCCGTCACCGTGGCGAAGGATCTCCGGCAGCAATGGGTGCCCGTCTTCACCGTGGCCGCCGGCATCCCCCAGCGGATGAAGGACATCGCCTTCACCGATCCGGAGGCCAAGCAGGTGGTGCGCGCCAACAACCGCCACCAGCTCAAGTGGACCGTGCGCAGTGAGGGGTTCGACGGCGAGGACATCGACGTCAGCCTCCACGTCTATCCGCTGAAGACCGAGGACTACGCGAAAGACTGGGCCGCGCTCGACCCGCAGGAGCTGGAGCGGATCCTCGCCGACTCCACGACCAAGGTGGAGGGGAACCACCGGTACAAGCTGCGGGAGGGAAGCGAGCGGAACCGGGACGAGTTCCTGTGGGAGCCCACCACGCCCGGCGAGTACCTGGTGATCGCCCGCACGCCGCCGCGCGAGGGCGAACGCTCCGCCACGAACAACCACGTCGCCCAGCGGGTCAAGGTGGTGGACGACAAGGTCCGCGTGCTCTACGTGGACCACCCGCCCCGATGGGAGTACCGGTACCTGAAGAACGCGCTGATCCGGGACCCCAAGGTCCTCGTCCACTGTTTCCTCACGAGCGCCGACGAGGGTTTCCCCCAGGAGCATTCCCTCGACGCGACCGACGAGAAGTTCAAGAACCCGCTCCGCGAATTCCCCAAGACCATCGAGGAACTTCTCGTCTACGACGTCATCATCCTCGGCGACGTCGCTCCGTCGCACCTCGGCGGCGCGGAGGCGCTGGCGAACATCAAGCGGTTCGTCACGGAATGGAGCGGCGGCCTGGTCTTCATCTCCGGTCTCATGTACAACCCGCGCAGTTTCCGCGGCACCGCTCTCGAGGAACTTCTCCCCGTCATTCCGGAGGAGGCGCGCGAATCCGAGACGTACCAGCAGGTGTACAAGTACGCCCTGACGGATTACGCGAAGGCCGACGGCGGCCATCCCATCATCCGGTTCCCCTCGGTCACCGAGCTGCCCGCGGTGATCGAGAAATGGGAGGACCTCGACAACCGCGAGGACGACCTGCCCGGCATCCGGTGGTTCACCCGGGCCCGGCCGAAGCCCACGGCCCAGACGCTCGTCGAGATCGTGGGGGTGCAGGGCCAGGACATTCCGGGCAAGCGCCCGCCCCTGTTCGTCGCCGCCAATACGGGACGCGGCCGGATTTTCTGGAGCGCCACGGACGAAACCCATGTCTGGCGCTTCCTGGTCGGCGACCAGCCCTGGTTCTATCCCTTCTGGCAGCAGGTCATGTACTGGGCCATGGACCGCAAGCTGACGGGAGCCCAGCGGTACCAGCTCTACCTCCACCGCCACGACCGGCGCTACGTCATGGGCGAAACCGTGCTGATGAGCGCGAACGCCTACTCCCGCGACTTTCAGCCCCTCCAGGACCAGGAGCTGGAAGTCAACGTCGAACCGCCGCAGGGGACCCGATACACGTTCAAGCTCTCGAAAAGCCAGGACCGGGACGGCTTCTACGAGGGAGCCCTCCAGCCCCGCGAGGTCGGCCCCTACCGGATCTGGGCGGGGGACGACGACGAGACCTCCCGGGCCGTGGACAAATTCCTGGTCTACATCCCGAACCGGGAGGAGGACGAGCCGATCCTCGACACGGCCCTGCTCCGGAGCATCGCCCGGGAGGGACTCATCAGCGAGGCGGCGAAACCCGAGGATCTCGAAAGGGATTTCTTCTCGATCACCCGGATCGGGGAGCTTCCCGCGGCGGTCCAGGCGAGCCCGCAGCAGCAGTCGGAGC
>DASXTT010000144.1:0-3084 GCA_036505255.1 Planctomycetota bacterium
GGCGATCCTGCTCGGCGCCGCCCTGCTCGGAGGATGCGGGCGCAGCAGCGGAGGGGGGGGAGGCGATTCCAACTACAGCGTCCCGCTCCCGCCACCCCCGCCCACGTCCGTCACGGTCGACCTCGACGTTGACACGAACCGGAACGGGGTGGTCGAAGCCTCGGCGGACGAGACGGGCGAGGAGACCTGGACCACGTCGCGCGGCGCGGTCTTCTACTACAACATCGACGACGACGACAACGACAACGCCGAGGATTACCTGGACTCCTCCGTCAACGGCTCGACGGACGCGCAGGACCTCGCCCGCATCGTCATCCGCCAGATCGCCAACGCTCCGACCGACGCGACGGCCATGTTCACGGTCTCCGCCGCCGCCCAGGGCCGCGTCCGCATTTTCCGCAATTCGGGCGGGTCGTGGATCTCCTCCTACCTCTCCGGCGCCTCATTCACCGTCCCCATCGCCGACGTGATCGCGGGCGACGTCGAGCTCGGCATCGAGGCCCATGAGCGCATGTCCCCCTCCTGGGACGGCCGCGTGACGCTCGTTCTCGACGTCATCGCTTCGGGGGGGACGATCCTGGGCACCGACACCGTCCTCCTCCGGTGCGCGCCGTGGCTCATGTCCTCGAACCTGTGGAGGGCCGAGGATCTGTGCGTCGTCAACACGGGGTCGGACAACCTCGGTCTACGCAACGTGCTTTCCTCGGTGTGCTCGACCGCGGGGGTGACTTACGTCGCGATTCCCGGAAGCTCGTACAGCTACGACCGCTGGGTCCAGGATTCGCATGAGACTGGCGTGATCTACCTCCCCGCGAACGGATTGCCCAGGCGGCGCGTCGACCACGTCCTCCAGATGGCCCGCTGGCGCGAGGTGGACGCCTGGTGCCAAAGCGCTCTCTGGGGCCCGGACTTCGATTTCGTCGTGCGGTTCTCGAGCAACAGCTCGTCGATGAACTACGGGGGCAACCTCGAGGTGACGGGGCCCCTGACCTCCTATCCTTGGGGCCGGATCCTGATCGGCGGCGGCACGTCCGCGCCGATCGGCGGGGGCTCTCCGATCACCCGCCGCCTGGTGCAGGTTTACCGCGACTACCTGACCGCGCTCGACATGCAGGCCCCGTGGCTCGAGATCTCGACGGAATGGCTGACGGTGGGCCACGTGGACGAGATCAGCATGGTGGTTCCGGCGCCCGCCAATGCCCGGGGGTGGGCGATTCTCCTGGCCTCTCCGGACCTCGCGCGGACAAATCTCCAAACGGTGGCCAACAATGGCGGCGGCAGTCTCAACGTCTACGCCGGCCGGGCGGGCTGGCAGACGACGGTGGGCGCCATCCTGGGCGACTCCGCGCTCATGACTTACAACGACGAGGTGCAAACGCGAATCGACGCCGTCCGTGCGGTCCTCACGGGCCAGCTCGGGCTTTCGAACTCCGAGATCATCGACCTTCCGGTGCTCTTCGAGGATTCGGGGTACGGCGGGGCCGTGGCGTACAACCCCGGCGTCGTGAACCTGGTCGTGCTTCCGGCGACCAACGGCACGACCTACCTCGTGATTCCCGACCCCGAAGGGCCCGACCAGTCGAGCGACGTGTGGCAGGCGGCGACGACCGCGGCGATCCAGCCGCTCTTCACGGGGGGAAACCCGGTGTCGATCACGTACGCCGATGTCTTCTTCTCGTACCACGCGCTGCTGGGCGAGGCCCATTGCGGAGTCAATTTCGTCCGGACCCCGCCCGCGTCGGACTGGTGGGATGACTAGGATGAGCTCCCCGTACCCCGATTCCAGTTCCCCGTTTCAGAAGCTTCGAGCTCCGAGGCAGATGGTGAACGGATCAAGACAATGATAGCTGTCCTGATAGCCCTGCTGCTGACGCAAAGTTCTTCCGATTTGGACACCGCGCTTGATGTCCTCGCCGCGGTGAAGCCGGGGGACGCCGCGGCTTGCGCCGCCGCGCGGGAGAAGGTCCTCGCCTTCGGGAAGGACGCCGTCCCGGCGCTCTCGGAGCGCGGCGCCCCGGAGCGCTGGACCTCGGCGGGATGGGTTCGGGCGATGGCCGCCGAGGCGTGCCGGCTGAGGCTCGCGAATCCGGAGCTGGCGGCCGCGGTGGATCGTCCCGCGGGGCTCGATCCCGCGGAATATGGGCGGTTCCGCCGGCCGGTGCCGGTCGTCCTTCCCGAGCTCGCCCGAAAGGGCGCGGACGCGGTTCCGCTCCTGCTGGAGCGGTGGCGGTGGACCTTCGAGGAACATCGATTCTCGCCGGCCGAGGCCGGGGAGGACGAACGCGAATCCTTCCGCAAGGCGATCCTGGCGCTGCCGGGAAGGATCGCCGACCCCCGCGCGCGCCACTTCCTCGCCGAAACCTTGGCGACGGCCGGGCTCCGCGACTCCTGGAGGCAGGAAGCCGCCGTAAGCCTCGGCATGGTTGGAGGGACCGAGGCGCTCCCCTCGCTCACGCGAATCCTCGACGACGCGACGCAACCCGCGGCGGTGCGGGAAGCGTGCGCGCGGGCGGTCGGCCGGATCCCGGACCCGGCGGCGCTCGATGCCATCATCGCGCGGGTCGCCGGGGAGAAGGACGCGCAGATCCGCCGGTCGTTCCTACACGGCCTTGGACTTCTCGGCAGCTCCTGGGCCTGGGAGTCGCGCGGGAAGGCCTCCGCCGCGACGGCCGACCGGGTGCGCGCCGGATGCGCCGACGCCTTGGTGGAAGCGCTCCGCCGCACCCCCGCCGAATCCGAAACCGTCGGGATCGCTCTCAGCCTGACCGCGTGGCCCGCGAGCCTCGCGGCCATCGAGTCACTCGCCTCGGACGCTTCGGCGTCGCTCGAGACCCGCGCCGCGGCGTCGTCCCTCATTCCGGGGCTGCGCCAGGCCCTCTCGCGCCGCCAGCCCAAGTGAGGAATCCGCGATGAATGCCGCCGAGGTCATGAAGGAGCTCCAGAAGAAGGGGAGCGCCCAGACGAAGAAGACCTGGATCCGCCACGGATGTCCCGAACCCCTCTTCGGGGTCAAGATCGCCGACATGAAGGTCCTCATGAAGAAGACGGGGACGAACACGCCCCTGGCGAAGGAACTCTTCCGGA
>DASXTT010000145.1:0-4082 GCA_036505255.1 Planctomycetota bacterium
CCACGGGCTCGGGTAGATCTGCCGCAGGATGTTCGTGGGATAGGGATCCACCGTCCGGTTCTGGATCCAATGCTCCACCCGCGCCATGTGGTAGGTCATCGAATCCCAGTTGTTGGGCGGCGCGAAGAGGGCGACGATCGCGACGATCAGGAGGATCACGCCGACGGCGATCCACGCCGGGCGCGACTGGGCGGGCCAGAGGACATGGGGCCTGAGGTTACGGATCCCCCGAGCCAGGATGAGGTACGTCGCGAGTCCCGCCAGGATCACCGCCCAGGCGATGAGAACGCCGACAAAATTGAAGGCGTGAAGGCGGCTGAGAAGTTCGGTGATCGACACGACCGCGACGCCCCACCCCACCGCGCCCTTGAGCAGGGCGCGGCGGACGTCGCCGGCGGTCACGGCGAAGAGCGCCACCAGGAACGCCCCGGCCGCGACGGGAAGGACCACCGCCATGAACGCTCCCCCTTCACCTCCCGATGTTGTATCGGAGGATGCACCAGATCGCGCGGATTCCGTCTTTCCAGCCGATCTTCTTGCCTTCCTCGTACGTCCGGCCGGAATAGGAGATTCCGACCTCGTAGACCCGGCATTTGAGTCTCGCGACCTTGGCCGTGATCTCGGGTTCGAATCCGAACCGGTTCTCGCGGATCCGGATCTTCCGGAGTACCTCCTGGCGGAACACCTTGTAGCAGGTCTCCATGTCGGTGAGGTTCAGGTTCGTGAGCATGTTCGAGAAGAGGGTGAGGAGCTTGTTGGCCACCCAGTGCCAGAAGTACATGACGCGGTGCGATTCCCCCCCGGCGAAGCGCGAGCCGTACACCACGTCCGCCTTGCCCTCGAGGATCGGCGCGAGCAGCTTGTGATATTCCTGCGGGTCGTACTCCAGGTCGGCGTCCTGGACGATGACGATGTCCCCCTCCGCGGCGGCGAATCCGGTCCGGAGGGCGGCGCCCTTCCCCTGGTTCACGTCGTGGTGGAGGACGCGGATGCCCGGGGTCTTCGCGATCGCCGCCAGGCGCTCCCGGGTGCCGTCCTTCGAGCAGTCGTCGACGATGATCAGTTCCTTCTCCAAGGTCACGGCGAGGACGGCCCGGACGATTTTCTCAATGTGATCGACCTCGTTGTAGACCGGCATGACTACCGATAGCTTCATGAGTGTGGGGCAAATCGCAGACTTCAGACTTCGGACTTCAGACTTCAGAGCTTTCAGACCGAAAGCTGAAGGCTCTCTTTCCCTTCGGAAGTCCAAAGTCTGAAGTCTGAAGTCTATCTATTTGTCCAAGCCCTGTCTCCGGTCTATGATGACCCGCCCATGCCGGATTTCTGGTCGGGCCGCCGCACGCTGGTGACGGGTGGAGCGGGATTCCTGGGCCGCCACCTCGTCGGGCGCCTTCGCGCCCGGGGGGCCGAAGTGGTCGTGCCCCGCCGCGCGGAATATGACCTCGTCGATCGCGCGGCCGCGCGGCGCCTGATCGCCGACTCGAAGCCGCAGCTGGTCATCCACGCCGCGGCCGTGGTCGGCGGCATCGGGGCCAACCGCCGCCATCCTGGACAGTTCTTCTTCGAGAACCTGATGATGGGGGTCCAGCTACTCGAGGAATCCAGGCTCGCGGGCGTCCCGAAAGTGGTCTCACTCGGCACGATCTGCTCCTACCCGAAATTCACGCCCGTCCCCTTCCGCGAGGAGGAGCTCTGGAACGGCTATCCCGAGGAGACGAACGCGCCCTACGGATTGGCGAAGAAAATGCTCCTCGTCCAGTCGCAAGCGTACCGCGCCGAATACGGGATGAACGCGATCTTTGTCATGCCGGTCAACCTGTACGGCCCCCACGATAATTTTGACTTGGAGACCTCCCACGTCATCCCCGCGCTGATCCGCAAGTGCGTCGAGGGGGGCGAGGAAATCGAGCTCTGGGGCACGGGCTCGCCGACGCGGGAGTTCCTGTACGTGGAGGATTGCGCCGAGGGGATCCTGCTCGCCGCGGAAAAGTACGACGGCCCGGAGCCCGTCAATCTCGGGAGCGGCCGGGAGATCGCGATCCGGGATCTCGCGGCGAAGATCGCGGAGCTCACCGGCTTCCGGGGACGGCTCCGCTGGAACGCCGACAAACCCGACGGCCAGCCGCGGCGGGCGCTCGACACCTCGCGCGCCCGGCGACTCTTCGGGTTCGAGGCGAAGACCTCGCTCGAGGACGGGCTTCGCGCCACGATCGCCTGGTACCGCGCCAACCGATGAACGCGCTCAAGCCAGGGACTCAAGCGCCTCCACGACCTGACGCGCCCGATCGAGCGCCTCGTGGCCACCGCGCAACAGGCGTTCCCGGCCGGCCCGGGCGATCCGCGCGCGCGCGTCCTCGTTCTTCAGATAGAACCGGATCTTGTCCAGCATCTCGGCCGTCGTCCGGAAGTACTCCGCCTCGGCCCCTTCCTTGAAGAGCGTGGCGAGCTCGTCGGAATGCTGGGAGAGCATGAAGGCGCCCGCCGCGGGGATTTCGAAATTGCGGCGGGTGTACGTGTCGTTGTTGAGGCGCGAGAGGAAGGCCAGGACGATCCGCGACGAATTCAGGATCCGGTTGTAGTCGTCGCCGTAGGCGAGCCGGATGGGCCCGCAGCGCCTGGAGATTTCGGGAAACCGCCGCCCGCGCTCCCACATGTTGCCGTGGAGGCGGAAGGCGATCGACGGCTCCTCGAGGATCGCCGCGATCGCGTCCTCGCGGCCGTCGTCCTCCCAATGGCCCGTGAACGACACGTCGCACCGGTCGGGCGACTTTTCCAAGTCGGTCAAAGGGCGGTGGATCTCACGGATGTAGAACGACCGGAGCAGCTCCGACCTCGGGCACCCCAATTCCAGGTAACGCGGGACATTCGCCTCCCGATAGGCGAAATAGACATCGCAGTGCTTCACCCCGGCCAGGAGATGACGCCAGACGTAGCGCGGTTGGAGCGGCGAAAAGGGATCGTCGTTGTTGTAGCCCGCCACGCGGAGGCCCCGGCTCCGGAGGCGTTCCAGCGTCGAAGGCCAGAGGAGCGTCGCACGATACAGAAACACGGCGTCGGGCTTCTCGCGCTCCGCGAGCGCCAGGAACTCCCGGTTGACCCGCTTCACGCGCGGACCGAATCGGAGCTTGTGCTGGGCGCGGAGGCCGGTGCGGAGGAGGCGCTTCAGCGGTCCCCCCGACGGCCGCGGGAAGAACTCCGCGAACTTGAACGGAACGACCTTGTGACCCAGCTCCTCGAACCGGCGCCGGAAGGTCTCGCCATGCCACGGGAGTTCCCAGTCCTCGGCCAGGATGAGGCGCATTCCTAACCCGGCCCGACCTTGTAGGCGCGCCTCCACAGCTCGAACATCGTCAGTGCGAAGATCCGCGCCCCGTGCGACATCCCCCGCCGTTGTCCGCGCAACAGCCGGTTCACGGCGCCGCGGTTGAAGAGACCGGCATCCGAGCCGCGCAGCACCTCCCCGGCGAAGGCGCCCCACGGACCCCGGAACCAGGCGGCGAGCGGGGGCGAAAAGCCCTGCTTCCGGTCGAGGTCGAGGTCCTTGGGCAGGAGCCGGCGCGCGAGCCGTCGCGGCAGGATCTTCCGCTCCTTCGCCGTCGCCTTGAGCCGGTCCGGGACCTTCGCGAACGCGAACTCGACGAGCTTGTGGTCCAGCCAGGGCGCGCGAACCTCCAGCGAGGCCTTCATGGCCGCGCGATCGACCTTCACCAGGATGTCCTCGGGAAGGTACGTCTGGAAATCGAGTCGCGTGGCGTTCTCAAGGACCGGCCGGTCGTCGCTCCACATCCCCCGCCACCAGTCGAGCGGGCCGTCCTCGCGCGGTCCTGTTCCCGCGAGGAGCTTCCGGCGCGCGGCCCGGTCGAAATAGACCCCCGAGTTCGAGAGGCGCTCCGAGGCCGCCATCGCGGAGAAGAGCAGGCGATTGCGGCCCGGGAGTCCCAGCGGAAGGCGTTCCGCGGCCGCTCTCACGATCGACCGGCCCCGGACGGGCCGCTTCAGGATCGCGGAATAGTGGAGGTAGCCGCCGAAGAGCTCGTCCCCGCCGTCGCCGCCGAGCGCCGCCTTCGCGTGGGAACGGA
>DASXTT010000146.1:0-6611 GCA_036505255.1 Planctomycetota bacterium
GGCCTGAAACTCGAAACTTCAGGATCTGGGATCTGGAAACTGGAAACTGGCCTGGTTACTTCTGGTCGGGCTCCGCCGGCTTCGTGATCGCCTTCTTGATTTCCTCGTCCATCTTGCGGAACCCGGGAGTCACCTCGTCCGTGAGCTTCTGGATGATCTTCTCGACCGCGGAGGTCTTCCGCGTGGAGTAGAGGGCGAAGCCGGCCGCCAGCGGCAGGAGGAGGAGGATCCACGCCAGGACCACGCGGAACAGGTTCGGCCGCGCCGGCGGCATCTGCACCTGCGAGGTCTTCACCCCAGCCGCCTTGGCCGCCTCGGACAGCGGGGTCTTCGGGGGAGGCGGCGCCGTCGCGATGCGGAAGTCGCTTCCCAGGACCGGGTTGCTCGTCGTCGGCGGTGGAGGAGGCGGCGTCAGCGGGCCGGACTGAGCCTGAGGCCTTGGGACGGTGGCCGGCGGAGGCGGCGGGCCCATCGAACCGGGTACCTTTCGTGGAACCCGCGCGATGGGCCCATAGACGTACGGCTTGGCCTCCTCCGGCTCGGCCGAATCCGCGTCGGCCGGAGGCTCGGGCCCCTCGGGAGTCGGCATGTCGATCGGCGCCACGTCTTTCGCGAGAATCGGCACCGCTTCCGGCGTGGGCTCCTCGATGGTGGGAATCGGCTCCGGCCTCGGCGGCGCCATGTCGTCCGACCCGCCGATGCCCAGCATCGTCGACCCGCCCATGTCGCCCGGAAGTTCCGGCGAGCTTTCGCTCGAGGCCTCCTCCGACTCCCCGGCGGGCGGCTCTTCCATCGGGGGAGATGGCGGCTCCGGATCGACCGGTGGCGCGTACTCCGAATCGCGCACCGTGGGTTCGGCGGCCTCGTCCGACTCGAGCGTCGGCGCGGCCTCCTCCTCGGGAATCGGAGGAGTCGTCGGCGGCGGCACCGGAGTCTCCGCCGCGGGGGGCCGGTCCATGCCCGGCATCGTCTCGCGCAACAGGTCCTGATCCTGGGACTTGTCCTCGAGCGAGGGCTCCGGCAACTCCACGGCCCTCGGGCCGTCCGAATCGAGAATCGTCTCTCCGCCGAGATCGTCCGGCGGTGGAGGCTCCGGCTCGTCGTAACTCCGGGCGGGCTCCTCAGGAGGAGGCGACGGCGGCGGGCCCGGCTCGTCGGCCGGCTCGTCGATCGTCGGACGCGGGGCGGGGGCGGCGGCCTGGCCGCCCATTCCGAGCATGGTCTCGCCGCCGAGTCCGCCCGGGAACTCCATCGGACCCTCTTCCAGCGTCGGCAGCGACGCCGCGGCCGCGGGCGGCCCGCCCATGTCGAGGATGGTGGAGCCGCCGATGGGGTCGGACGACGCCGGCATCGCCTCCGCGGGAGCCGCGGGAGGGGTCGACTCGGCCTTCTTCGCCTCCCGCTGCTTCTGCCAGGCGTTCAGGTTGAACGACGCCGCCGCCTGGATCGTGCCGTCCGGAAGGAGCACGAGCTCCTTCTGGCACACGGGGCATCCGCCCTTCGCCGGACGCGACGGAATCGAGCCGGAGAACGAGGCGCCGCAATAAGGGCAGAGCAGCTTGACCGAAGAGCGCTTGGCGGACGCCGCGGGTTTGGGCGCGGCCGCCGGCCCCTTGGCCTCGGAGACGCACCGCGGGCACAGGTAGGTGTCGGAGGCGGCCTGCGAGGCGTCCACGAGCACCTTGAGCCCGCACCGCGTGCAGCTCTTGATGGGCATGGCTCTAGCCCTTCCCGCTCAGGTAGATGACCGCCCCGATCGCCGCGGAGGAGACGTAGAGAACGCCGCCCAGCGTGAGGCCCACTCCTCCGACGGGGCGCTCGGAGACCGCGAAGAAAAGCAGGACGAGCCCGACGAGCGCTTGAAGGAGCGCCGCCGCGGCGAAAATCCCCGTGATCCCGGCGTACTGGGGGTTGTGCGACGCCCCGAGCGCGAAGATGAGCGCGGAACAGAGCAGGAGCGCGTTCATCAGGAATACCTGCGCCAGGGGGCTCGGTCCCGACTCGCCCAGCCCGTAATAAAGGCCGAGGATCAGGAAGCCGAGCGCGACGCACAGCTTCAGCGTGTCGTGCGGGAAGTCGAGCCCTATCGCGAGGACCGGCAGCAGGGGATGGTAGTTCGTGGCGGAGGCCCCCGTCTTGGTCGTGGCCCAGACGGCGAAACCGGCCAGGCCCATCACGCCCAGGGCGACGAGAAACGCGCCGACCAGCTTTTTCATGGGATTACGCTCAGAGAGAGTGATGTAAGTCTAAGAGTACGGGAAGGCGAAAGCAAAATCTATCACGGACCCTCCTCCAGCCGCGACTGGAGCGCGAGGAGGGCGGCGTGCCAGGCCCGCTCGGCCGCGCGGAGCGCCGCGGCGTCGTCCTCCCCCGCGGGTCGCGCGTGCTCGCACCGGATCCGCGCGCCGTCCGTCAGCGCCGAGAGCGTGAGCACGGTGCCGGAGCCGTCGCCGTGCCGGAAGACGATCCGGGTGGGGGGCGTCGACGACTCCACCTTGCCGGGTGTAATGCCCAGCTCGCGCGGCGCCTCCATGAGCATCCGGTAGGCGGTCCTGGGCGATGCGGCCGTCTCGATCTCGATGGTAAATCCCCGGGCGATGCGGGCCGAGGCGTCCTCGCGTCGCCGCTCCGTCCGTTTTCCCGCGCCGAACTCCGCGTAGGCCCGGTTCGTCAGCGCGTCCGCTTCCTTGTTCTGCTCCCGCGGGATCCACTCGAAGGTGATCGACGGGAATCGTCCGGCCAGCTCCCGCACCCGTTTGAAGAGATGCGCGATCGAGGGCGACTTCACCTTGTACTCGCCTTTGAGCTGGCGGATGACGAGCTCGGAATCGCCCCGGACGACCATCTTCTCCTTTTCAAAGCCCTGCGCGAGCGCCCATTCCAGCGCTTTCAGCACGCCGGTGTATTCGGCGACGTTGTTGGTCGCCTCCGGCGTGTAGGGGGGCGCGGCGAGTCCGTACCCCTCGTGGACGGTCTTGGCGCCGCGCTTCGCCACGAAGCCGAAGGTGGCGACGCCGCCGGGGTTCTTCGGCAGGCAGAGTCCGTCGAAGTGGATCGTGAGCGTCATGAAGGGGACATTCTATAATCGCGCCCCATGGCGCGACACCTCCTGGCGATCGACGCGGGGACCACGGGCGTCACGGTCCAGGCGGTGGACCGGCGCGGCCGCGTGCTCCGATCGGCCGCCCGCGACTTCCGCCAGATCTATCCCCGGCCGGGGTGGGTCGAACACGACGCGGAGGAGATCTGGCGCGTGACGCGCGGGCTCCTCCGCCGGGTCGCGCCCGACCCGGGGTCGGTGGCGGCCCTCGGCATCGCGAACCAGCGCGAGACGACCGTCGTGTGGGACCGGGAATCGGGAAAGCCGGTCGCTCCCGCGATCGTCTGGCAGTGTCGGCGGACCGCCCCCATGTGCGAACGCCTGCGCCGCGCGGGGGCGGAGCCCCTCGTCCGCCGCCGGACGGGCCTCCTGCTCGACGCCTACTTTTCCGCGACGAAGCTGAAGTGGATTCTCGATCGCGTCGGACGCCGGAGGCGGCTCGCCTTCGGCACGATCGACAGCTGGCTTCTCTGGAAACTGACGGGCGGACGGGTCCACGCGACCGACGTCACGAATGCCTCGCGGACGATGCTCTACGACATCGACCGCCGCGCGTGGAGCGGCGACCTGCTCGAGCTTTTTGGAGTTCCGCGCCACGTGCTCCCGGAGGTGCGTCCCTCGGCGGGGGAGTTCGGCGTCACGGACCGCGGGGTATTCGGCGCGGAGATTCCAATCGCGGGGATCGCCGGCGACCAGCAGGCGGCGCTCTTCGGGCAGGGGTGCGTCCGGACGGGCTCGCTCAAGAACACGTACGGGACGGGGTGCTTCCTGGTCGCGAACACGGGGCGGCGCCGGGTCGATTCACGCCACGGCCTTCTGACGACGCTCGCCTGCGGTCCGCGCGGCCAACCGGTGTACGCGCTCGAAGGCTCCGTCTTCATCGCGGGGGCGGCGGTGCAGTGGCTCGAGGACGCTCTCGGCATCGCCCGCGGCAGCGCCGTGAAGGTTCCTTCCACGGGGGGCGTTTACCTCGTCCCCGCCTTCACGGGGCTCGGCGCGCCGTACTGGGACATGAACGCCCGCGGCGTGATCTGCGGCCTCACGCGCGGATCGGGCCGAGCCGAGATCGCGCGGGCGACCCTCGAGGCCGTCGCCTACCAGACGCGCGACGTCGTGGAGGCGATGGAGAAGGACGCCGGGATGCGGATCCGGGAACTGCGGGTCGACGGGGGATCGGTCGTGAACGATTTCCTGATGCAGTTCCAGGCGGACATCCTCGGCGCGCGGATCGTGCGGCCGCGGAACATCGAGACGACGGCGCTCGGCGCGGCGCGCCTCGCGGGCCTGGCGGTGGGATTCGAGATGGATCCGCTGAAGGTGGACCGGGTGTTCACTCCGCGCATGTCGCGGCGCGACCGCGACGGCCTGTACGCGGGGTGGAAGGCGGCGGTCGCGCGGGCGAGGTGAGGACGATTCTCGATTCTTGATACTAGATTCTGGATTGCGGATGTCGGCTCAACGGCCGGCGAGGCCAGTTTTCGTTCGGCGCGCGGAGGACGAGGAACTCTTCACGAGTTTCGATCGAGGAGGTTCCAAGCGCCGTGGTTTGTACCTTGGCGGCGGTATGGGTTTGCCGGTTTCTCGAGCTACCTCGAGCCAGAGTCCTTTGGCGACTTGGACCTCCCTCAGCGCTTCCTCTGGCGTCGACCCGAATGCAGAGCAGAACCTGAGATCTGGGATGTCGGCGACATAGCACTTGTCTTCGTCGCTATAGAAGATGTTGATGTGATAGTCCTTCTTCACGGCTTTTCCTCCAACTTCAAATTGTTCTGTCGAATGAGCCACAGGGGCCATCGCCGGCCGGGAATCAAGAATCTAGAATCGAGAATCGCCCTTTCAGACCGTGACCTCCATGTGCAGCGCGTTATTGAACCGATTGAAGTAGTTGAACAGCCCGATCGCCGCCGTCAGTTCGACGATCTCGCCTTCCGTGTAGAAGGATTTCAGCTTCTCGAACTCCCCGTCCGGGATCCGGAGCGACTGGACCGTCACCTGCTCCGCCCAGCGGATCGCGACCGCCTCCTTCTCGCTGAACTTCGAGTCGTCGCCGCGCTTCGCCGCCGCGACCTCCTCATCCGTGGCGCCCCCGACGAGGGCGAGCTTCGTGTGGCTCGCCAGTCAGTAGTCGCAGCCGTTGATCTCGCTCACCCGCAGGACGACGAGCTCCTTCAGGCGCGCGGAGAGCGTCGTCGGCGCCATGACCGCCTTGAAGTGGGCGTCCATCGTCGTGAGGATCTCCGGCCGGTGCGCCATCGTGCGGAACATGTTGGGGATGTTGCCGCGCTTCTTGTAGACGGCCTCGAAGATCGGCTTCGCCCCGGGCGGCGCGTTGTCGAGGTCGAACTTGCTGAGTCGGGCCATGATTCAATCTCCCGTCGGGGTGACCGTCGCCGCTTCCACCATCAGGACGACCGTCCGTTTCGGCGCCCGAGTCCGGTGCATCGCCCCGCGCGGAACAAGTAGGCCCTGCCGCGGCCCCAATTCCACCGTCCGGCCCTCGAGATCGAGGTAGAGGAGTCCTTCGAGCACGAAGAAGAACTCGTCCTCGCGGTCGTGCTTGTGCCAGTGGAATTCGCCTTCGAAGACCCCGAGCCGCGCGACGCAGTCGTTCACCTTGCACAGGGTCTGGTTCCACCAGGGTTCCGGGCAGTCGTCCGCGAGCCTCCCCGCGTCCACCAGTTCCAGCGGACCGTACTTGACGTCGGTGTGAATGGAATATTCCATGGCGCCTCCCGGGGCCTATAATGACCGCCCGACCATTTTGGAGGAAGCATGCCCGCAGCGAAAGCGAAAGCGAAGTCGAAGTCCAAGGCGAAGAAGTTCAAGTCGGTGGCGAGGAAGCCCGCGGCGCCGAAGAAGGTCAACTGGCTCGGACCGCGGATGCCGATCATCACGCCGTACCTCTCCGTCCGCGACGGGATGGCGGCCCTGGCATTCTACGAGAGGGTCTTCGGCTTCAAGCGGCGTTTCGAGATGAAAACGCCCGAGGGCCGGCTCCGCCACGGCGAACTGGAGCACGGGAACGGCGTCATCATGGTCGGCGAGCCCTCGCCCGAGCTGGGCTACAAGGCGCCGGCCGACGTCGGCGGAAGCCCCGTCGCGCTCTACGTGTATGTCCAGGATGTCGACGCCGTCGCCCAGACCGCGAGGGCCGCGGGCGCCAAGATCGTGCAGGAGCCGAAAGACCAGTTCTACGGCGACCGCACGTGCGAGCTCCACGACCTCGAGGGGCACCGGTGGTCGATCGCGACCCACGTCAAGGACGTAAAGCCCGAAGAGATGAAGCCATAGTAGCGTTCAGCCGACAGCGGTCAGCAATCAGCGTCGGAAGCGGTCAGCAGTCAGCGCTCAGCTTGCTGATTGCTCGGCTAATGGCTGTTGGCTCATGGCCCAAGGCTGATTGCAGATTGCTGATTGCTGATTGCTGATTGCTTCTGAAGCTGTCAGCTGATGCCTGATCGCTTCTTAGGCTGACGGCTGAGGGCTGTCGGCTGAGGGCTTGAGTATCCTC
>DASXTT010000147.1:0-4042 GCA_036505255.1 Planctomycetota bacterium
GAGCCGTTGCGCCCGGACTCCTGAAGTCGCGCAGGAGTATTATCGGCCCCAAGGGGCCGGAATCAACGGCGGGAGGTCCGATGGCCCGCGTCGCGCAGAAGCCGCTCCTGCCGGGCCAGCTCGAGATCGGCGTCCACCATCATCCGGACAAGCGCCTTGAAGGGGACCCGGGGCTTCCATTTCAGGAGACGCCGGGCCTTCGCGGCGTTTCCCTCGAGGTGGTCCACTTCGGCCGGGCGCAGATAGCGGCGGTCGGTGCGGACATGGTCGCGCCAGTCCAGGCCGAGGAGCCCGAAGGCGGCCTCGGCGAACTCGCGCACCGACCGGGTCTGCCCCGTGGCGATGACGAAATCCTCGGGCCGCTTCCGCTGGAGCATGAGCCACATCGCCTCGACGTAATCGCCCGCGAATCCCCAGTCGCGGCGCGCGTCGAGGTTGCCGAGATAGACCTTCTTCTGAAGCCCCAGCTTGATCCGGGTGGCCGCCCGGGTGATCTTGCGCGTCACGAACGTCTCGCCCCGGCGCGGGGACTCGTGATTGAAGAGGATCCCGTTGCACGCGAAGAGCCCGTACGCCTCCCGGTAGTTCACGGTCTGCCAGAATCCGAAGACCTTGGCGCAGCCGTAAGGGCTGCGCGGGTGGAAGGGCGTGGTCTCGCTCTGGGGGGGCCGCGCGGTGCCGTACATTTCGCTCGAGGAGGCCTGGTAGAAGCGGATCGGCCGGCCGCTCTGGCGGACGGCCTCGAGGATCCGGAGCGTCCCGAGGGCGTCCACCTCGGCGGTGTAGAGCGGATTCAGGAAGGAGACCTTGACGTGGGACTGCGCCCCGAGGTTGTACACCTCGTCGGGCCGGACCGACTGGACCAGGCCGGCCAGGGAGTTGCCGTCCGTGAGGTCGCCGTAATGCAGGAGCAGCCGCGCCGAGCGTTCGTGGGGATCGACGTAGAGGTGGTCGATGCGCTCCGTGGTGAAGGTGCTCGCGCGCCGGATCAGCCCGTGGACCTCGTACCCTTTCGCGAGGAGCAGCTCGGCGAGGTAGGAGCCGTCCTGGCCGGTGATGCCGGTGATGAGGGCGCGCTTCCGGGCCATTGGCGCGCCAGTGTATCCCCCCGCGCCGGACCCGTCCACCGTCCGGGGCGACCCGCCGGCCCCGGGTCCGGTGATATCAAAAAGATATCAAAACGATATCATTTTGATATCACCGACGGTCACGGCCGCTCGCGGTCGAGCCACCGCTTCCACGCCTCGAAGACGAGGAGCGCCCACAGGATGCGCCCGTGGTCCGCCCCCTGGTCGTGCTCGCGCAGGAGCCGGTCCACCTCGACCGGGTCGAAGATGCCGCGCCGGCGCGCCCCGCGGTCCCGCAGGTGGTCGTCGCGGAGCTCCCGGAGCGGGCCGCGCAGCCAGGCGTCCAGCGGAACGCCGAAGCCGTGCTTCTTCCGCCGGAGGGTCTCCGGCGGCAGGAGGTCGCGGAACGCGTCGCGGAGAACGGCCTTGGTGGTCCGGCCCTCGATCTTCCAGCGCCCCGGGATCACCCGCGATCCCCGGACGAGGGCGGGGTCGACGAAGGGGCACCGGACCTCGAGGCCGTGCGCCATCGAGGCGATGTCCGTCTTGACGAGAAGGTCGTCCGGGAGGTAACTGCGCAGGTCGCGGTTGCCCGCCGCCGTCACGGGATCGGGCCCGTCGAAATCCTTCAGCACCGGGACCGGGCCCGGGAAGAGCCTTCGCCGGGTCGCCGCGTCCGCCGGCGCCGTCATCTCGGCGTACAGGACCGCGAGGGGCAGGCCCGCGCGGCTGAGAAGCGACCGCGTCCGCTCCCGGTAGGCCCGCCCCACGGGAACGAGCTTCGCCAGCCAGCGGACCGGCGCGGGGAGCCGCCGCACCTGGGCGAGCAGCCGGATCGCCCGGTGACGGAGGTACCCCCCGAAGCACTCGTCGGCGCCGTCCCCCGACATCGCCACCTTGACATGGCGCGCGGTGAGTCGCGCCAGCTCCCAGGTCGGGAGGGCCGCCGGGTCGGCGAAAGGCTCGCCGAAATGGCGAACGATCCGGGGCAGGAGCTCGGCCGCGTCGGGAGTCGCGCGGAACTCGTGATGGTCGGTCCGGAAGTGGCGGGCGACGGCTCTCGCCGCCTCGCCCTCGTCGAAAGCGGCGTCGGAAAAAGTCGCCGTGAAGGTCGGGACGGGATCCGGACGCCGGGCCGCCATCAACCCGACGACGATGGAGGAGTCGACGCCGCCCGAGAGGAACGCGCCGAGCGGAACGTCGGCCACGAGCCGGGATTCGACCGCGCGGGTGACTTCGGCCCGGACCCATTGACGGGCCGTCTCGCGGTCGAGAGGTTCGGGGGGCGGCGGGGGTTCCGGCCAGGTCCCCAGTTCGAATCGCCCGTTCTTGAAGACCCCCCAGTGACCCGGGGGAAGCTTGCGCACGGAACGGAGCATCGTCCGCGGAGCCCCCACCACGCCGGTCGCGAGGTAGGCCCCGATCGAGTCGGCGTCGATTTCCCGGCCCACCTCGGGGATCCGGAGCAGGGCCTGGATTTCCGACGCGAAGGCGAAACGCCCGCCGTCGTGCCAGTACACCAGGGGCTTCTCGCCGTGGCGGTCGCGCGCCACGAGGAGCGAGCCGTCCCGCCGGTTCCAGACGGCGAGCGCGAACATGCCGTGGAGCCGGGCGATCCCCTCCCGTCCCTCCTGCTCGAGGAGGTGAAGCGCGGCCTCGGCGTCGCACCGCGAGCGGAAACGGTGACCGCGCGCCTCGAGTTCGCCGCGGAGCTCCAGGTGGTTGTAGATCTCGCCGTTCAGGACGAGCTGCAGCGACCCGTCCTCGCTCGTCATCGGCTGCATCCCGCCCTCGACGTCGATGACGGCGAGGCGGCGGAATCCGAGGGCGGCCCCGCTCTCGCTCCACGCCCGCGCGCCGTCGGGGCCCCGGTGGCCCAGCGACTCCGACATCGCGGCGATGAGGGCGTCGCGCCCCGGGCCGGGGGGGAATCCGACGAGTCCGCAGATCCCGCACATTGTGTCGGTTGTCAGACTTCAGACATCAGACTTCAGTGAGAAAGAGAAAGAAGTTCACGGTCGTCAGGGTCGGGAAGGGGCGCGCCGTTGGTCGGCGATGACGGAATCGACGATCGCCTCGATCCCGATCCGGGGGCGGTCCCCGATGAGTCGACGCAGGCGCGCCAGGTCCGGGACCCGTCGCCGGAGGTCCTCGAAGCCCTCCTCGTACGCGCGGTCGTACGGGATGCGCCGGATCACGGCGCGATTCCCGGTCTTGCGTCGGACGAGCCGGGCGAGGGCGCCGATCGAAATCTCTTCATCGCTGCCGACATTGACCACCTGGCCCTGGGCGCGCCGGGTGCGGAGAAGCCTCGCCAACACTCCAACGACATCGCTCACGTGCGCGAAACAGCGCGTCTGACGGCCGTCACCGAAGACCGAGATCGGGCGGCCCCGCAGGCCCTGCTCCACGAAGCGCGGCAGGACCATCCCGTACCGGCCCGTCTGTCGCGGGCCGACCGTGTTGAAGAGCCGCGCCACGACGACGGGAAGACCGCGCTCCTTCCAGTAGGCGAGCGCGAGGAATTCGTCGACGAGCTTGGAGGCGGCGTAGGACCACCGCCCTTTCGTCGGGGGGCCGAGGACCGCGTCGTCCTCCTCCGAGAACGGAATCTTGGCCGATTTTCCGTAGACCTCGCTCGACGAGGCCAGGAGCACGATGGCGCGGCGCTTCGCGGCCGCCTCGAGAACCACTTCCGTGCCGCGGATGTTCGTCTCGATCGTCCGCACGGGGCTCCGCACGATGAGCATCACCCCCACCGCCGCGGCGAGGTGGGCCACGAACTCGGAATTCGCGACGAGCCTCGCCGTAAGCCGCTCATCGAGGATGGAACCCTCGACGAATCGGAAGCGGGAATGGCGGCGCGCCACCGCAAGGTTGGCCTTCGATCCCGTGGAAAGGTCGTCGACCGCAACTACGGTGTGCCCGTCCGCGAGGAGGCGTTCGCACAGGTGCGAACCGATGAAGCCGGCCCC
>DASXTT010000148.1:0-9324 GCA_036505255.1 Planctomycetota bacterium
CCGAAGCCGCCAAGGGTGACTCAGTCTTGCCGACTTTCTCGGCGGATCCAGGAAGCCGGGTCTCGATCCTGGAATGCCTCATCAGGGCGAGCGCGACGACGATCGCCGTGATGACCACCAGCAAAAGCGTGTGGCGTCGCATCTTTTCCAACACTAATGGAACGAACTGCTGATAAAAAGGGCGGAGTGATTCCAGGACGCGCGACCGCCGAAGGGACGCTCCGGTTCTCCCAATCCCTCTCCGCCGCCAACGGCCACTGGCGGCAGGATCTCGGCGTCACGCTCTCCTCGGTCGGGATGGGCACCTACCTCGGCCGGTGGGACGACGCGACCGACGCGCAGGTCTCTGCCGCGGTCCGGCGCGTGATGGGGCGCGGCGTCAACGTCATCGACAGCGCCATCAACTACCGGTTCCAGCGCGCCGAGCGGTCGCTCGGGCGGGGAATCCGGGAGGCCATCGAAGCCGGGGAGATCGCGCGCGACCAGATCCTCGTCTGCACCAAGGGCGGCTACCTGTCGTTCGAGAACGAGCCGGCGCCCGACCCCGCGGCGTGGTTCGAGCAGACCTTCGTCGAGTCCGGCATCGCCACCTTCGACGACCTCGTCGACGACTCCCACTGCATGACGCCCGGGTACCTCCGCCATCAGATCGACCGGAGCCGCGCCAACTTCGGCTTGGAGACCCTCGACGTCTACTACGTGCACAATCCCGAGGGCCAGCTCCCGCAGGTGGGGGAGAAGGAGTTCTACCGGCGCCTGACGGCGGCCTTCGCCGAGCTGGAAAAGGCCGCGGGCGAAGGCAAGATCGGCGTGTACGGGGTTGCGACGTGGAACGGGTTCCGACAGATCCAGGGGCCGGACCGCCTTTCGCTGGAGCTCGTGGCGGGCTGCGCGCGGGAGGCGGGCGGCGAGAAGCACCGGTTCCGGGTCGTCCAACTCCCGCTCAACCTCGGAATGCCCGAGGCGCTCCTTGTCCCCACGCAGGAACTCCAGGGCAAGGCTCAGCCGTTCCTCATGGCGGCCCAGTCGCTGGGCGTCACGGTCTTCACGAGCGTGCCGCTCTTACAGGGCCAGCTCCTGGGGCGATTGCCGGAACCTGTTCGCCGGAAGTTTCCAGGCCTGGCGACAGACGCCGCGCGGGCGATTCAGTTCGCCCGCTCCGCCCCCGGGGTGACGGCGCCGCTTGTGGGGATGAAGACTCCGGCCCATGTCGACGAGGATCTCGCTGTCGTGGCCGTGCCGCCGCTCACGCAGGCCCAATTTGCCGCGGTGTTGCGGCCTCACGAGGCGTGACCTTCAAGCGCGCATCACGCATTACGCATCACGCATCACGGGGAGGATGGAACTTGTTTTCTGATCCCCGAAATGCGTTATGCGTGATGCGTTATGCGCTCATTCTCCCGCATCCGTCAACCGGCTGATCCCGTATTTCTTGATCAGCGTCTGCAGGTGCTGCCGCGAGATCCCGAGCGCCCGCGCCGTCTGCGTCACGTTCCCCAGATTCTGCGCCAGGGCGCGCACGATGTAGGTTTTCTCGAACTGGTCGCGCGCCGATTCAAGCGTCCCCACCGGCGCGGCGGGCCCCGCCAGGTTCAGGTCCTCCACCGTCAAGATCTCCCGGTCGGACAGGATCACCGCCTGCTCGATCCGGTGCTTCAGCTCGCGGATGTTCCCCTCCCAGGGGTGGGACTGGATCGCCTTCATCGCGTCCTCGGCGATTCCCTTGATGGACCGCCCGTTCACGCGGTTGGACTCGGCGAGGAGAAACTCGGCGAGCAGAGGGATGTCCGTGCCGCGCTCGCGCAGGGGCGGCAGGGTCACGGTGATGACCTTCAGCCGGAACAGGAGGTCCTGCCGGAACCGCCCGGTCTTGACCAGGTCCTCGAGGTCGCGATTCGTGGCCGTCACGAACCGCGCTTCGATCTTGATCGGCTGGTTGCCGCCCACGCGCGTCACGACCTTCTGCTCCAGGGCGCGGAGAAGCTTCACTTGGAGGCCGGGAGAAAGCTCGGCGATCTCGTCGAGGAAGAGCGTGCCCCCCTGGGCCAGCTCCATCTTCCCGGGTTTCGTCACGGCGGCGCCCGTGAACGCGCCCTTCTCGTATCCGAAGAGCTCGCTCTCCAGCAGGTTCTCGGGAATCGCGGCGCAATCGATCACCACGAAGGGCTTTTCCCCGCGGGGGGAGAGCTCGTGGATCACGTGGGCGATCGCCTCCTTGCCCGTCCCGCTCTCGCCCAGGATGAGGACGGTCGCCTCGGTCGGCGCGACCTTCTGGAGCGTCTCGTAGACGGCCTGCATCGGCGGGCATTCCCCGATCAGGTGCTGGCGCTTCGTGAGGGCCGTCCGGAGCATGACGTTCTCGCGCTCCAGCGAGGCGCGTTTCTCCTCCTCGCGCCGCTCGCGGTCCTGCTGGGCCCGGATGTTCTCGATCGTGAGGGCGAGGTACCCCGCGATCCCCTCGAAGAGGGCGAGGTCCGCCGCGCTGTACTCCCGCGCCTTGGCGTGGCTGTCGACGTACAGGACGCCGAGCCGCTTCTCGCCGACCTGGAGGGGGGCGCACATCACCGTGCGGAGCTGGTACATCTCCATGCTCCGGGTCGGGACGGGCTCGTCCTCGTGCGCGGTGTCGAGCAGGAAGATGGCCTTGCCCGAGTCGAAGACCTGTCGGGGGATGGAGCGGCTGATCCCGGCGACCTCACCGAGGGTCGCGTGGTCGTGGTCGCGCCCCACGCGGACCCGAAGCTCGCCGCCCTCCATGACGAAGAGCAGGCCCCGCTCCGCGTCCGTGATCTCGATGAGATTGTCCACCGCGGTGCGGAGGAAATCGTCGATCGAGGGGGCGGCCGCGGCCCCGATGATCGTCTGGATCAGGATCTGGACGCTCCGGTCCTGGAGGGGAATCGCGGCGGTCGAATCGTCGGGGGTGACCCGGGCGGCCGGCCCGGGGGAGGGCTCGTCGATCTTGTACGTGATCGTCGCTCCGCCGATCCCGATGAGGTCCCCGTCGGAAAGATCCTTCTCGTCCACCTTCAGGCCGTTCACGAACGTCCCGTTGGACGAGCGTTCATCCACGACCCGCCATCCGGGGCCGGCGCGCCGCACGGTGCAGTGCTTGCGGGAGGACTGTTCCGTCTCGAGCTGGATCGGGTTCTGGCGCGACCGCCCGATGCTCATTTCGTCGTCGGTGAGGGCGAAGCACCGCTCGTTGCCCATCTCGCGCACGATCAGGTAGGGCATGAAATCTCGATTATAGGCCCGGCGTCCGGAGGGCTTCAATCAACTCGGCCAGCGAGCGGACCCGGCGCGCTTCGGCGTCCGGATAGAGCCCGCCCGGGTCGAGCAGGATCGCCTCGAGTCCCGCGGCGCGGGCCCCGACGACGTCGAAGTGCCAGGTGTCGCCCACGTAGACGGCCTCGGCCGCCGTCAATCCCATCCGGTCCAGGGCGATCCGGAAGATCCCCGGATCGGGCTTTTCGACCCCCACCTCGGCGGAGTCGATGATCGTTTCGAACCGATCGGCGAGGCCGACCCGCCGGAGGAGCTCGCGGACGGTGCCGTTGGAGTTGGATACGACGGCGAGGCGCGTCCCCCGGAGCAGGTCGAGCGCGACGGCAACCTCGGGTGGCGTTCGGGACCAGAGGTTGGAACGGGCGTGCTCCCGGTTCAGCTCCTCGACGGCCTCTTCGATGGGCCCTGCCGCGTCCACCGCCTGAAGCAGATCCCGCAGGTAGACGTCCCCGCGCGACCGGTCGTCGGTTCCCCGGGCGGCCGGGGCGCGATCGAGGGCGCGGCGCACCCCGGGGTCGGCGGCCTCGATCTCCTCGGGGCGGACGATGACTCCCCGCCGTCTGGCGGCCTCCGCCACGCGCTCCCCGTGGATGAAGACCAGGGTGCCGCCGGCGTCAAAGAGGACGGCGCGAGGGGCCATAGAGGGGGGGAGTCTACCGGGCGGGAATGGCGAAGCGATGCGAATTTTATTGCATTTTTTATACATAGCATGGTATCATTCCTAACGAGAGGAGCCCTCCCTAAGAGGTGCTCAATGCGTACTGGCGGTTACATCCTTGTCGTCGATGACGAAGCCTTCATGCGGCGGTTCATGCGGACCGTCCTCGAACCCATGGGCTACGAGGTCCGCGAAGCCGCCACCGGCGCCGAGGCGCTCGCCATGATCGACCGCGAGCGCCCCGAAGTCGTCCTCCTCGACATCCTCATGCCGGGCCTGGACGGCCACGAAGTCACCCGCCGGCTCAAGGAGGACCCCCGCACGCGCCTCATCCCCGTCATCATCGTCACCGCCCTCGACACCCTCCCGGACCGCATCCGCGGGATCGAGTCGGGCGTCGACGACTACCTCGCCAAGCCCGTCAACGTCCTCGAACTGCGCGCCCGGGTCCGCTCCCTCGCCCGCCTCAAGCGGTACATGGACGACCTCGAGCACGCCTCCACCGTCATGAAATCGGTCGCCCTGACCGTCGAACAGCGCGACCACTGCACCGGCGGCCACTGCCGCCGCCTCGCCTACTACGCCTCCTCGGTCGCCGAGCGGCTCGGCCTGGCGGACGATTCCATCGCCCTCCTCAAGATGGCCGGAGTCCTCCACGACCTCGGCAAGATTGCCGTCTCCGACACGATCCTCAACAAGCCCGGCCCCCTCGTGGAGGACGAGCTCGACATCATCCGCCGCCACCCCCTCGTGGGCGACGACCTCATCCGGCCCATGCGGTCCCTCGACAAAGTCCGCCCCCTGGTCCGGCACCACCACGAGCGGCTCGACGGCTCGGGCTACCCCGACGGCCTCAAGGGGGACGACATCCCCGTCGAGGTCCGGGTCCTGACCGTCGTCGATGTCTACGACGCCCTCGCCAGCCAGCGGCCCTACAAGCGCCCCTTCCCGAAATCGACCTGCTTCGAGATCCTCCGCGACGGCGTGAACCGCAAGTGGTGGGACGGGGATGTCGTGAACGTCCTGGAGGAGGTCGTGAAGTAGGTCGAAGCTCCGAGTATCCAGATCCCAGATCCCAGTTTCAGAAGTGCCCGGTTCCAAGCGGCCAGCCAGACAAAATCAGCCCCGAACCAGATCAAATCTCACCTTGCCGGCCCGGCGTTCTGACCCGTACAGCTCCGTGATCGGGTCGAGAAGCGCCGCGCCTTCGGGGGACTGAAGGACGTACCGGAAGGACCATCCCGTCGGTGGACGCCGCCGCCCGGCCATTTTCTGAAGCGTCCCGAGCAGCGCCGCGGCGCGATCTCGATCGAAGACGCCCCGGACGATCACGTCGTCCTCGACCATCGAGGCCGCCTCGTTGACACGATCGAAGAGCGTCCGGATTCCCGGCGCCGCGATCGCCGGCGCCCGATGGGCGAAGGGCTGCTCCTCCGCGCCCTCCGGGCCGACCCGGATCTGCACGGAATCCGCCGGCCCGGACGATTTCGCCCCCAGCTCCTCCGAGTGCAGGAAGCGATACGCCTCGGGAATGCCCGCCTTGCCCAGCCAGTCGAATACTTCCGCCTCGGCGTCGGGGTAGAGCGGCATCGGGCCCGCCCCCTCCGATCCGAAGAGCCCGGCCGGCTCCGTCCGCTCCTCCATCCGCTTCCCGTGCTTGTATCGCTGGACCCGGTACGCGAGCGAACGGCCCGCGAGGCCGAACCAGAGGGACTCCGCCTCCAGCGCCCGCGAAAGATGCTGAGCCAGTCCGGGGGCGGTGCTGTTCCCCTCGGCGTAGACGCCGATCCACGGTCCGGGCGAGGCCACGAGGATGTGACGGGGTCCTTGACCCCGCTCCTTCGCCTCGGCGGCGAGGTAGCCGGCGGCGGTCGACGCGGCGGCCGCGACCTCGGGGTATCGAACAAACGCGTGCGCCAGGTTCAGACTCACCCACGCATCTTAGCTCCCGGCCTGCTGACGAACAGCATGCCCGGCCGGTAGACTGTCCCTCCATGCTGGCACTTGTCACCGGCGCCACCGGATTCGTGGGCAGTCATCTCGTGGAAGAGCTTCTCGCCCGCCGGTGGACCGTGCGGTGCACGGTGCGATCGACCAGCAAGCGGCGCTGGCTTGAAGGGAAAGCCGTCGAGACGGTCCAAGCCGACTTGCTGGAGCCCGCGTCACTCGCGAAGGCGGCCGAAGGCGTCGACGCGGTCTTCCACATCGCGGGCGTCCTGCGCGGCGAGAATTACGCGGAGTACCGTCGCGGCAATGTCGAGGCGACCCGGAACATCCTCGACGCCGCGCCGAAGGCGAAGCGGTTCGTCTACGTGAGCTCGATCACCGCGTGCGGGCCGTCGCCCGACGGCGAGCCGCTCACGGAAGATCGCCCCCGCGCGCCGATCTCGCTTTACGGGCGATCGAAGTCGGAGGCGGAGGAGGCGGTGTGGGCGCGGCGGGGCGACCTGGGCGTGACGATCATCCGCCCGCCGGTGGTGTACGGGCCGCGCGACGAGGGGATGCTCGATCTCTACCGCACGCTGGCGAAGGGGGTGCGCCCGCAGATCGGCGGACCCAAGTTCACGAGCCTGGTCCACGCGCGGGACCTGGCCCGCGGGCTGGCCCTCGCCGCGGGAGACGCGGGCGCCGGCCAGATCTTTTTTCTCTCCAACCGCGAGGCGGTTTCGTTCGCCGAGCTGGCGGATCTCATCCTGAAGGCGCTCGACCGCCGCGCCCTCCCCGTGCCGATCCCCGACCGCGTCGTGCGCTTCCTCGGCGGGATCACGGAGGAGATCACGAAGATCACGGGCAAAGGCGGCCTCTTCTCGCGCGACAAGGCGCTCGAGATGACGCAGAAGTACTGGACCTGCTCGCCGGAAAAGGCCCGGCGGACCCTGGGTTGGGAGGCCTCCATCGATCCCGAGGAGGGATTCCGCGAAACCCTCGCCTGGTACCGAGACCAGGGCCTGGTTTGAGCCCGGAGCTACTTTCCTTCCAGAGCCTTCTTGACGGGGTCGGGAATCTCCAGCTTCGTCGCGTCGATGTCGGTGATCGTCGCGGACCGCGTGGCGGACATCTCGATGTCGTTCCCCTGGACGGGGGCGGAAATCTTGACGCTCGTCTCGACCTTGAGGATCCGCCCGTCGCCGTCGACCCAGACCCGGGTCCCCGCGGAGTACTTGGCGTCCGGCATGCGGTCCAGCCACCGCCCCATGGGGAAGAGGGCGCGGGCCATGTCGCGCGCCGCCTCCTCGTTGAATTCGGCCTCGTAGACCTGGCACTCCTTGTCGCCCACCGGCTCCTTCGCCTCGGCCTTCTTCGCCTTCGTCACCACCCGGGCATACCCCGCGAACTCCTCGTGCGGGGCGCGCACGGGCCGGGACGAGGCCAGGCCGCGGAAGAGCCCGCGCTGGATGTCGGCTTCGTCCTCTTCCTTGATGAGCTTCCACTCCGCGGTGGGGCGCGCGGCGGTTTTCCCGCCCACCGTCACGAACTCGTGGGAGTCGGTCTTCACCCAGGCGCCCGTCTCGCGGTCCACCTTCCCCTCGAATCGGACGGGGTCGCTCCCGCCGGCGCGGGCCATGCCCTCCGGGAGGGAGAGCCGGGTCTCTCCGCGGAAGGAGTAGCTCCGGACCTCGGCGGCGCGTTTGGCCGCGGCGAGAAGCTCGTCCTTTTCGTCGGGAGCCGGGAATCCGGCGAGAATCAGCAGGGCCAGCGACGGGATCATGGGGACCTCCGCGTCCGATTGTATCCGGCGGCCCCGATCTTTTTTGACTTCAATTTTTCAGGCTGATAGACTCCGCCCCACGGGACGAGCGGGGAGGAAACGACCGTCAGCGGGATTCGGGGAGCGAGGTCATGGCATCCACGTCGGGGGACGCGGGGGAATTCTCCCTGCTGATCGTGGAAGCCGACCCCGCGATGATCGACGAGGCGGCGGAGTCGCTCGCGGAAGCCTTTCACCTCGACCCGACGGTCGCCGAGCAGGTCATCAAGGCGGTCCCCATCGTCTTCGCCCGCGGGCTCAGCAAGCACGAAGTCAAGGCGATCGTCCCGAAGCTCGTCGAGCTCTCCAAGATGGGCATCGAGCTGCGCGTCACGGCGCGGCCGACGGGCCAGATGCCCAGCCTGCACTGGCCCATCCGCCCCCAATTCACGGCGGCGAACTCGGGCGGCGCGCGCATGACCCCCGCGTTCGACTGGACCGACACCGCCTTCGTCTGCCCGTCCTGCCGGGAGGCCTTCCTCTTCAAGCGGATCGGGCGGGTCCCGCTCGGGGATAATCCGCCCGAGCGCGCGACCGGGCCGGACAGCGACACCGATTTCGTGACGCCTCCCGCGGGGTCCCTGCCCCCGCTCTCGAAGGCGGTGGAGGAGGCGTCGACGGTGCCCCCGAGCCGGGACCCGGACGACCAGTACAGCGTCATCCTGTCGAAGATCGCGGATCCCACGCGCGCCGACAAGGCGGCCGAGCTGATCGCGAAGTACAAGGGCATTCCGCTCCCCGAGGCGCGGAACCTCACCACCCGGCTCGTCATCCCGATCGCCCGGAACGTCTCGCGCAACGACGCCCAGCAGATCCTGGAGGATTTCAAGCGCCACCGGATCTTCGGCCGCATGTCGAAAGTGAAATAGGCAGACTTCAGACATCAGACTTCAGGAGCTATCAGCTGATGACTGATCTGAAGTCTGAAGTCTGAAGTCCGATGTCTGACACAGAGCACCTGGAGGGCCGCGCCTCCGTCCTCGCCGCGCTGGAGGCCCGTCGTCGAACCGTCCACGAGATTCTCGTCGCCCGCGCCGCGAAGCCCGACAAGGTGGCCGACGTGCTCGCCTCGGCCGCGCGCCACGGGGTGCCCGTCCGCCGCGTTTCCCCGGAAGAGATCGAGCGTCTCGCCCACGGGCGGACGCACGGAGGGGTGCTCGCCGTCTGCTCTCCCCGTCCGCTCGACACGCCGGCCGGGTTGATGGCCCTCCTGCGCGGGCTGAAGGAACCGCCGCTCCTCCTGGTCCTGGACGGCGTCGACGATCCGCGCAACCTCGGCCTCTGCCTCCGCGCGGCCGAATCGCTCGGCGCCCACGCGGTACTGCTCCGCAAGCGCGCGTGGGATTTCGACACGGTCGAAGTGGCGCGTCCTTCCTCGGGCGCGTTCGAGCGGATGACGCTCGTGCTCTTCGACGGCACGAAACTGCTCGAGGACTTGCGCGCCGCCCGCATTCCGTTGATCGCGTGCCTGGCGAACGCGGTGAAGACGATGCATGAGGCCGATCTCGCGGGCCCCGCGGCGATCGTGGTGGGCGGCGAGAAGCGGGGGATCTCCGCGGCGGTCCGCGTGCTGTGCGATCGTCGAATGAGGATTCCGTCGAAACCCGGCGGCGCGAGCCTGCCCCTTACT
>DASXTT010000149.1:0-8062 GCA_036505255.1 Planctomycetota bacterium
CCCACCCACAAAGCCAAGCGAAGAGCATCCCCAATTTTGCGACTGGCGTGGGGTGGATATCAAACACCGGGTGGATTCAACTTCGCGCGGCTTCGCGCACGAGCGCCGCGAAGAGCTTCCTCTGCTCCGGCCGGCCGGCGATCCGCTCGGGGTGCCACTGGACGCCGATCACGAACCGGTGGCGTGCGCTCTCAAACCCCTCGATCGTGCCGTCGGGCGCCCGGGCCGTCGCGGTCAACCCCGACCCGAGCCGGTTGATGGCCTGGTGATGGTAAGAATTCACCGACGGCGTCGCACCCACCAGGTCCCGCAATCTCGACTCGCCGACCTCCACGCCGTGCTCCTTGCCTCCCTCGTGCCCCTCGATGTGCTGGTGGAGCGATCCGCCGAGCGCCACGTTGATCTCCTGGCATCCGAGGCAGATCGCGAGGATCGGAGCGTCGCGCCGAAGCGCCTCGGCCGCGAAAAAAAAGTCCGAGGCCTCCTTGTCGGAGTGCATCAGCGACGCCTTTGGATGGAGCGGCTCCGACCACCGGACCGGATTGATGTCCGCGCCGCCCGTGAAGAGCACGCCGCCCACCCGGCCGAGCCACCGGGCCGCTTCCTCCCCGGATTTCACGAAGGGAAGGATGAGCGGCTCGCCGCCGGCGGCGACGACGGCGTCGACATAGTTCCGGTCGAGCTTGTAATAAGAGTCGGATCCGTCCGAGATGAGCTTGGCGGTGAGGCCGATGACGGGACGGCTAGGCCGTGACGGCACGGATGGCTTCCTCAATTTCATTATCGGTCAGAAGCCGGTTCGACTTCTTCGCCCGCTCGAAAATCCGGTTCACGACCTCGTCGGTGACCGGCCGGCCGCGCCGCTCCAGCCAGTAGATGATGTTCGATTTGCCGCTCATCGGGCCGATCGTGATCACCTGCTCGCGCCCGAAATCGCCGGCGGGGACGCCCGAGTAGACCCGGTCCGCCAGCCAGCGGTCGCCCTTCCTCAACGCCTTGATCACCGCGGCCGCGTGGACGCCCGTCGCCGTCTCGAAGGCGTCCTTGCCCACCACCGGATAGCCGTGGGGGATCGGCACCTTCGTCGCCCGGCTCACGAGGGAGCAGTAGTCGAAGAGCTTCGTCAGATCGTTGTCGATCCACCCCATCAGCTTCAAATTCACGAGAAGCTGGTCCATGGGGCAGTTTCCGACGCGCTCCCCGATCCCGAGCGCCGTCCCGTGGACCCGGTTGGCGCCCGCCGCGAGGGCCGCCACGGCATTCCAGACCGATAACCCGCGGTCGTGATGGCCGTGGAAATCGACCTTCACGTGGGGGAGCTTCTCCTCCCGGAGCATCTTCCGGATGAAGGATATGAGCGCGAAGACTCCGGGGGGCGTCGCGTGGCCGCACGTGTCGCACAGGCAGATCCGCTTCGCTCCGCATTCGATCGCGGTCAGGTAGAGGCGGCGGATGTCGTCGGGGTGGGCGCGGGTCGTGTCCTCGGTGACGTACATCACGTCGAGTCCGTTCTTCGCCGCGAAGGTGACGGCCTTCCGCGTGTGCTCGACCATCTGGTCCATCGTCCAATCCTCCGCGTACCGGCGGATGGGCGAGGAGCCGATGAACAGGCACGCCTCGATCGGGCGGCCCGTCGCCTGGACGATCTCGAGGATGGGCCGGACGTCCGCCTCGACCGTGCGGGCGGCGCAGTTGGCGGCGATGCGGAGTCCGTCGCGCACCATGCCGCGGGCGAGCTCGAGGGTGTCCTGCTTCACGACGCCGCCGGCGCCGGGGAGGCCGATGTCGACGGTATCGATCCCCATCGCGTCCATCACGTGGATGATCCGCATGCGCTCGTCCACCGGGGGCGTGACGACCGAGGGGGACTGGAGGCCGTCGCGGAGCGACTCGTCGTCGAACTCGATCCGGTGGGGCGGTTTCGTCCAGCCGCCCTCTCCCGCGCCGTTCCAGTCGTAGATGAGATCGTCGGTGGCGCTCATGAAATCATCGTAACGGTCACTGACGGGCAGAGCAAGGCAGGACGGCGAAGCCGGAAGTCGTGAGTCAGGAGTCTTGAGTCGTGAGTCGAAGGCGAAGAAGTCGCGAGTCGCGAGTCACTGGGGAGGGCGGCGGAAGTTGCGATAGACGAGGCGGTCGGACGCGTCGAAGCCGAACAGGAAGAAGTCGGGGCCGGCGGGAATCACGAGCAGGCGGGCGCCGCCCTGCTCGACGACCTCCTTGAAGGCGCCCGATTGGCCGGCCGACCGCGCGTCCGTGATGGTGCGGAGGTCCCACGCCACCGCGGTGAAACGGCCCAGGACCGAGGCGGAAGTGTCGCCGATCTGGACCTTTTCGTATTCCGCCCAGTCGCCTTCGTTCGTGGAAGCCTTCCGGATGGCGTAGATAATGCCGGCGGCGCCGGCCGCCACGAGAAGGATCAGGACGACGGATTCCTTCGTCACGCGGGTTCATTGTAACATCCGGCGCCGGGCGCGGTCTCAAGCGTAGAGAACCCCATTCATTGCGGGCGCGGCCGGGTTGGCATATAGTGTGCGCCTCGCGGAGGGTGACATGGCCATGGAACTCGTCGACGTCGTCTACCTGGCCAGTTTCTTCCTCGGCCTCGGGTTCGCCGTGGTCTCCGCCCTCATGTCCGGCGTCTTCTCGGGCGGCGCCGAGGCGCACGTGGGCGCCGGCCACGACGTCCACGCGACCGCGGGCGACTCGGTCCACTTCCCGCTCCTCTCCCCGGTGACGCTGGCGATGTTCGTCGCGAGCTTCGGCGGATCGGGCTACATCTACAAGCACGCCCTCCAGCTCGACCCGGTCCTCCACGTGGCGCTGGCCGCGGTCACGGCCGTGGTCGTGGCCCTGGCCGTCGCGTGGCTCTTCTACAAGATCTTCAAGATGACGCAGGGCTCCAGCGAGGCGAAGGTCGCGGACCTCGTGGGCTCCGAAGCGGAGATCATCACGGCCATCCCCGCGGACGGGATGGGGGAGATCGCCTACGTGGCGATGCAGACCCGGTACAACGGCCCGGCGCGCACGCCGGACGGCAAGCCGCTGCCCGCCCGGACGACGGTCAAGATCGTCCGGATGGTGAGCGGCACGTTCATCGTCGAAAAAGTTCGATAGGAAGGGGCATGCCATGAACACGATGTTGCTCGCCGCGACCGACATGATGATGGTCGGCGGAATCGTCGTCGGGATCCTGTTCGTCCTCTTCGTGTTCCTGGCGATCTACGCCTCCCGCTACGTGAAGGTCGGCCCCAACGAGGTGCTGATCGTTTCCGGCCTGAAGCGTCGGATCACCGAGGCGAACGGCCGGGTCCACGACGTCGGCTTCCGCATCAAGGCGGGCGGCGGCACGTTCGTCTGGCCCGTTTTCGAAAAGGCGGAGATCCTCTCCCTCGAGCTCATGACGATCGACGTGAAGACGCCCTCCGTCTACACGCTGACGGGCGTCCCGGTGGTCGTGGACGGCGTGGCGCAGGTCAAGGTCCGGAGCGACGATCTCGCGATCCGCACCGCGGCGGAGCGCTTCCTCTCCAAGACGGTGGCGGAGATCATGAACATCGCCCTGCAGACCCTCGAGGGACACCTGCGCGCCATCATCGGACGCCTCACCGTAGAGGAGCTCTACCGCGACCGCGAGGCTTTCGCGCAGAAGGTCCAGGAGGTCGCCACGGCTGACTTCGCCAACATGGGCCTCTCGATTGATTCCTTCACGATCCGGGAGATCCAGGACCAGCAGGGCTACCTCGACGCCATCGGCAAGCCGCGGATCGCGCAGGTGAAGCGCGACGCCGTCATCGGCGAGGCCGAGGCGGAGCGGGACGCCACGATCAAGAGCTCGGAAGCCCGCCAGCTCGGCCAGAAGGCGCGGCTCATGGCGGAGACGCAGGTGGCGGAGGCGACGCGCGACTACGAGATGAAGCGCGCGGATTACCAGGCGGGGATCAACCAGCGCAAGGCGGCGAGCGATCTCGCCTACGACCTGCAGAAGTACCAGAGCCAGCAGGCGGTCAAGATGGAGGAGATGCGCGTCCTCGACATCCAGAACGAGCGCATGATCGAGATCAAACAGAAGGAACTGCAGGCGACGATCCAGCGGCCGGCGGACGCCGAACGGTACCGGATCCAGCAGATCGCGGACGCCCAGAAGTACCAGATCATCGCGGAGGCGGACGCGCGCGCCCTCGCGGCCCAGAACGTGGGACGCGGCGAGGCGGAGGCGATCAAGGCGAAGGGCCTGGCGGAGGCCGAGGTCATCCTCGCGAAGGGGCAGGCCGAAGCCGAGGCCATGAGGAAAAAGGCCGAGGCGTGGCGCTCGTACAACGAGGCGGCCATCGCCCAGATGTTCATCGAGAAGCTTCCGGAGCTGGCGCGCGCCATCGCGGAGCCGCTCTCGAAGACCGACAAGATCACGATCATCTCGACGGGCGGATCGGACGGACTCGGCGCCTCGAAGGTGACGAAGGACATCGTCGACATCATCGCCCAGCTCCCGCCCGTGCTGGAAGGAGTGAGCGGGGTGTCGCTCCGCGACATCATCTCGAGGGTGCCGGGCCTCGGGAACGCGGCCCCGGCGGGGGACAAAAAGAAGGGCTAAGTCGCAGCGATCGGGATTCACAAGTCGTCATTCAACGGAGCGCTGAACGCTGACAGCTTCTGACGCTGACCGCCGACCGCTGACGGCTGAATGCCAACTCTGCTATCATCGGGGCGATGCGCGTCCCGAAGCCGCGGGCTACCTGGGGCCTCCTGCCGGACGGGCGAGTCCTCAAAAGGCCGCCCGGCCCGCGCTCGAGGATCTACATCAAGGGCCGGTGGACCTGCTTCACCGCCTCCCGCGACCTCGACAAGTTGGCCGCCTCCCTTTCCCGTGACGGCGGGCCCACCGCCGTGGCCAAGGCGTGGCGGAATCACTGGTCGATCACCGCCTACTCTTCGGGCCGAGTCGCCACCGGTCACGCGAGCCATGCCGATCCTTGGCCCGACGCGAACGACCGGCGGCGCGTGCGCTCGAAGCCCGTTCCCGTGGGCCGGCGCGGCTCCCTCGAGGTCTTCGCCCGGCTCTTCGGGGCGGACGCCCGCGAGCTGGATCCCTACCTCATCCATTTCACGCGCGCCGAGAGCGCCGCTCTCGACCTCCTCTCCGACGGCCTCGCGGTGCGATTCGTTTCGGATCCCGAAAAGGAACGACGGCCCTCGCCGGTCCTGGGAGTTTTTGTAGGGGAGGCGCTCGTCCGGCTCGGAGTGCCGGGGGCGCCGGCCCTGTTCGAAGCCACGAAGTGGGGAGAGGATGACCCTCCGCTTCCGCCTCTGGACGCGGCGACCGTGCGGGCGGCGCGCAAGTCGCTGGAGGCGGGCGACGCCGACCGTCAGCTCGCGGGCGCCAGGATTCTCATGTCCGAAGATCGCGAACCCGCGCTCCGGACCCTCCGCGGGCTCGCCCGGCGGGAGGACTCCATCGGGGCCGAGGCCCTGCGGCTCCTCGCTTCGACGGGGGATCCGGACATTCTTCGCGAGATCCTCCCCGGACTTCCGGGGCTTCCTCCCCTCGAGCAGGCGGTCGTCGCGCGATTCGCGGCGCGGACCGAGGATCCATCGCTCGCCGAGGGCTTGCGGCCGCTCCTTTCCAGCCCCAGCCTCCTCGTCCGCCTCGAGGCGATCGAAGCCCATGTGCGGTGCAGCGCCGGCATGGATCTGCGGGACCTGCGTTCCCTCGCGAGGAGAGGGCACGAATTCGACCGCGCGCTGATCCTCGCGGCCGTGGCGGCCGGAGGAGGGGCCAAGGGCGAGCGTTCGGCCAAGGGCGCGGTCCGGGCGGCCCCCCGTATCGTGCTTGAAGAGATACCGCTCCGGCACGGCCGGCTCACCCTGCGCCACACCCTGGGCCACCTCCGGTCCCGCATCGGGGCGCTCCGGTTTCTCCAATCGCTCGACCGCGCCTTCGACGACCGGTCGCGCCTCGAGTCGACCGTCGACGTCACGGGGCCCGACCCGTTGCTCGGCGGCGTTCTCGACCGGGTCCGCGCGTGCGGGATCCGCGTCGAGCTCGGCGCGGGCGTCGATCCGGGCCGGCCGGTGAAGGCGGGCGGCGACGGGCCCTCCGACGTGCCCCTGTACGCGATGGTCGAGCGGGCCATCCGCGTTTCGGAGGGCGGATTGGCCGTCACGGCGGCGCGGAACACCCTGCGCTTCCACCGCCGTCGGGGCGCGCTGTGAGGCGCGTCCTCGGCTGGACGGCCTTCTCGGCGGGAGTCCTCCTGGTCGTCGTCCTCTGCCTCTGCCTCGGGATCGCCGCGGCCATCGGACGGCCCGAGCCGATCGCGTACGGCAACCGCCGGATGCCCGAGAACGGGAAAGAGACCGCGCGCATCGCGGTCCTTGGCGACACCCAGAAGGGGCTGGCCGCGTTTTCCGCGCTGCTCCAAATCGCGAAGAAGGAGGGCGTCGACCTCGCCGTCCACACCGGCGACCTCGTCAGCCGCGCCGACGCGGGCCACTACGACCTCGCCCTCACGTGGATCGGGCGGGCCCGGCTGGAGGTCCCGTTCCTGGTGACGCCCGGGAACCACGACCTCAAGGGGAACGAGGGGCTCTTTCCCGACCGGATCGGCCCGCTTCAGCTGGCGAGCCGATGGGGGCCCGTCGACCTCGTGATCGTGAACGACTCCCTCGGACCGCCGGACGAGCCGTCCGTGGAGCGGCTCCTCGCGGCCGCGAAGGGTCCCATCCTGCTCTTCATGCACGTCCCCCCCTTCGACGCGTCGAGCGAAATCTATATTCCAAAACCGGCATATAAGAATTTTCTGGAAACGCTCCGGAAATACCCGGTCCGGTACGTCTTCTGCGGCCACGCCCACACGTACCGGCGGATCGTCCACGAGGGGACGGTTTTCATCGCCAATGGAGTGGGGGGCGATTCCGACAGCTGGCGGTACGACCAGAGGGCCTACGTCACCATCGTGGAGGTCACGCCGGAAGGGGCGACCGATCGGGCGATCTCGATCGCACCGATCGTCGGCCTCTGGGCGAACGTCGAGCACCTTGCCGTGGGCCATGTGGGGGAGGTCTTTTTCCGCCGGTTCTGGGGCTTCCCGGCCCTTCTGCTCCTGATCGCGGCCCTGGTCCTCGGATACCGGAAGCTCCGGAAAAAAGCGCCCGAGGTGACACAAACAATTGGATTGCAATAGGATGAATTCCGCGAACCGCGGGGAGGGTGGGCGGTTAGAGCTTGTCGACGGGAGTGCCCTTGATGAATTGCGGGTCCATTCGAACCAGCCTGTCGGCCTACCGGACGGGCGACCTTGACGAGCGAGATACGGTCGAGGTGGGATCCCACCTGGCGAGTTGTCCCTCCTGTATGGCCGAAGCCCGCGACGAACAATCCGGCCTCTCCCTCCTGAAATCGATCGACGAGATAACCCCCGCGCCCCGCGTGTGGAATCGTCTGGACGCGGAGGTTCGGGGACCGGCGGCGCGCCCCGCACGGCGCCCGCTCTCCCTTTCCTTGAGAGTGGCCGCCGCGGCGAGCATCCTCGCCGCGGCGTTTTCGTTCGCGTTCCTCGCCGCGACGCTCCGCCCGGCGCGCGTCGCCACGATCGCCTCCGCCGCGCCGGGCTCGCCCCTCGTGCCGGGCGCCGCCATCCGCGCGAACGAAGTGTTCTTCACCCCCACCTTCGCCCTGCTGTCCCTCCCTGACGTCGGGACCCTGAAGCTCAACCGTGACTCGGCCATCGTCTTCGAGTCGCCGAGACGGGTGCGACTCGAGCGCGGGGAGCTCTTCGCGGAAATCCTGCCCGGCGTCAGCGGGTTCGTGGTTGAAAGCGCGGACACCCGGGTGACGGTCCACGGAACGCGGTTCGGCGTCCGCCGCGACAGCGTCTCGACTGTCTACGTGGTCGACGGCCGGGTGGAAGTGGCGGGCCCCTCCGGTCGCTTCTCCCTGGTCGACCGCCAGATGGCCGCCGCCGGCGGTCCCGCGCAGCCGCTCGAGGACGAGTCGCTGCGCTGGATCGCCGAGGGGGAGCGGCCCGTGCTGGCCCTGGTGGCGGAGACGAGGCGGGGTCGA
>DASXTT010000150.1:0-10032 GCA_036505255.1 Planctomycetota bacterium
TGTAGAAGTGGACGTTGAATTGGATCCAGGCGCTCCCGATGGTCTGCTCGCCGCACTCGTAGGTTTCGAGCTTCGAGGGGTCGGGCCGCTGGCGGCGGATGAGCCGGCCGATGAGAAGAGAACCGAAGATGAAGCCGCAGGCGACCAGAAGGTAAACCAGTACGTTGGCGAAATCGAAGTACATGCGTGGCTTCCCCGCCGGGCCCTCCGCGCGGCCGGAAGGTGTTGGATCGGCGGATAATAGCAGACCCCGCCGAAACCGTGCAACCAAAACCGAGGGACTGAATGCGGAGTCTCGAGTCGTGAGTCAAGCGTCGAGAGTCCAAGGCGGAAGTCCCGAGTCATGTGTCAACTGTCATGGGTCTGGCGACGCTCCAACATTGCTTTGGTACCTCCGGATTAGGCCATATCGGCATTGGAACCTCCTGCGAAGCCTTAACCATGCCTTCGTGAAGTTGGGTCTGACGCGCGACTCGGGACGGATGACTCGAGACTTCCCTTCGCGACCCGCGACGCTCGACTCTCGACTCATGACTTCCCCATTTGAGCGTTGACTTGGTGCTCGGTCCCCGTAAGATGGCTCCCGCCCGAATTGCGGGAGAGATCCATGCGAACCGCCTCAACGCTCTTGCTCGCGCTCGCCCTCGCGGGGTGCGCCACCACCAATCCCCAGTCGCCGGGGACGGAGATGGCCGTGTTCGACGACCTTCCCGCCGCGCCGGGGATGACGTACGAGAGCGGGTACGGCCACCGGAGCCCGTCGGGCGACCTTCGGAGCTACACCCAGGTCTACACCGGCTCGCGCCGGTCCGAGGACGTGCGCCGGTTCTACGAGGAGGCCTTCCCTGTCCACGGATGGAAGCTGATGGCGGCCGAGGGGACCGACCGCGCCACGCTCACGTTCGAACGGCGGGCGGAGCGGTGCACGGTGACCATCGAGCCCTCCGGCAACGTCCTCAAGGTCAAGGTCATCGTGGGCGGCAGGAACTAAGATGGCCGTCCGCGAGCGGAGCGGCCTGCGCGAGCCCGTCCCCGAAGAGGCGGGTGAGCTCTCCTTCCTGGACCGCGTCAACGCCTTCGGCGAGCGCCACGCCCGCGCCATCATCATCGTCTCGACGGCCCTGATCATCGTCACGGTCCTGCTCTTCGCCCAGGTCCTCTGGAGCCGCACCCTGTTCGACCGCGTCGAGCGCGATCTCGCGGCCTCCGGGACGATCGAGGCGCTCGAATCGCTCCGATCCCGGTACGCCGGGACCGCGGCGGAGCCCCGGGTGCTGGCGACCCTCGGCCACCGCTACGCGGCGGAGGGGAAGCTCAAGGAGGCGCTCGAGGTCTACGACGATTTCCTGAAGAAATACCGGGGCCACATCCTGGCCACCGGGGTCAACCAGTCGCGGGCCAAGGTCGAGGAGAACCTGAAATTCCTCGAGGAACAGCGGCCGGGCATGCTGCGGGAGCCGTGGCTCGACGTCCATCCGATTCTTTCCGCCCGGGTCCCCGGTCATCCCCTCCGGGGCGGTCCGATCAAGGAGAAGCAGCCCGTGGCGGTGCTGAAATTCAAGGGCCGACCGGAGGAGGTCCGGATCGAGCTCTTCGAGGACGAGGCGCCCAACGCCGTCGCCTCCTTCGTAAGCCTGGCCGAACAGAAATACTTCGAAGGCCTGGGCTTCGTGAAGGTGAACGGCGACGAGCGCCTCCAGATCCAGCCGAAAAAGGAAAACCCCGTCACGACCGAGCTGCCCTTCGAGCCCACGAACCGCCCGGGGGATGCCGGCGCCGTGCTCCTCGTCCGGAAGGGCGACCGGAACTCGGCGGCGGAGTTCCAGATCCTCCTCAAGGCGGTGGCCGATCTCAAGGCCGTGACGGTCTTCGGCAAGGTCCAGAACGAAACCGGGGCGGCCGCGATCGTGCCGAAGCTCGAGGAGAAGGACACGATCGAATCGATCCGGTTCGAGGATAAACGCGCTCACGCGTACGTTCCGGTTTACGCCAAACCCTAATTCGCTTCCGGCTGAAGGCTGATGGCTTCTGCTGACAAGGAGCGCTTCCGGTTCGAGCGCCTCTCCCTCCCGCTGAAGAACGAGCTCTACCGCGCCGCCCGCGCGCTCGCCGCCTCCGACGCGGACGCCCTGGACCTGGTCCAGGAAACCTACCTGCGGGCGTGGAAGGCTTTCGCGGCCTATCGCGAGGAACAGCGGTTCCGGGCGTGGATCTTCACCATCCTGCGTCACGCGCACGTCGACCTCTGCCGGCGGCGGAGGCTCCAGCCCGCGACGTCCGACCCCGGGGAACTCCCGGAGCCCGAAGCGGCCTCCCCCTCCGGTGTGATTCCCGAAGATCTTCAGGCCGCGCTGGAACGGCTCCGCCCCGCCCACCACCTTCTGCTTCTCCTGCGCGAGATCCAGGGATTCAGCTACCGGGAGATCGCGGAAATCCTGGGATGGCCCGCGGGGTCGGTCATGTCGGGACTGCACCTCGCGAGGGCGGCGCTGAGAGAGGAACTGGGACGGGGTAGTCGCTGACGGGTCAGTTTCCAGCATCCAGCTCCCCGTGCCCAGTTTCAGAAGCTCCCGGCTTCAAGCCAAAGCAAGACCGATGCGATTGCGGTGGAAGCCTCGGATTGCGATTCGGGCTGGGGGCTTGAAGCTGGAATCCCAGCTGGGAACGGGGTGCTGGATGCTTGATGCTGGAACTCGACCCGCAACCCCCTACTCGAAGCCCTGGAGGGACTGCATCTCCTGGGTGACGATCTGCTTCGCCTTCCCGAGGCTCGTCCCGATCCCGACGAAGTCGATGATCGCGTCGCCCTCCAGGATCCCGACGGAGACGATGGCCTTGAGGGGGAAATTTCCCACGCCGATCTCGAGGCTCGCGGCCGAGACGAGGTCGTTGCGCGACCCTTCGAACCGCTCCATGATCCGCCGGAGCGGCTCCATCTGGAAGGTGCACTTCAGGCCGAGCAGGTCGACCCTCTTCTCCCACCCGCGGATGTAGAGGTACCCCGCGATCATGGCCGGGGCGACCACGAAATCGACGGGGTGCCAGCGGGTGATGTCGATCGCCTCGTCGCGGATCTTCTCGTCGAGGCGCGTGCCGAAGCGGCCGAAGTAGACCCTGCGGCAGGCGTCGAAGAGGAGCTTGTTCTGATCCTCCATGAGGGCGGAGCGGTCGATGTCCGAGAGCCCCTCCTCGACCGCGAAGGTGGAGAGGGAGGAGTCCTGGAAGCGGGCGAAGTACCTCTGTTCGCGGATCAGGAGCTGGCCGAGCAGGTCGTCGAAGGGATGGGCGCCCGCGTCGTCGATGGGGCACGCCAGGAGGCGCGGCAGGAGCGAGCGGTCCTTGCTGAGGCGGAGCGAGACGACCTCGTCCACGGCGGGCCCGCGGCGCAGGCCGCCGGAGAGCAGGTCGATCATCCCGTTGGGAAGCCCGCAAAGGACGTCGAGGGTCGACTGGCCGCGGATCTCGCCCAGGAGGCTGCACTGGGCGAGCTGCTCGAGCCGGTGATCGCGGTCGGAATCGGAATCCTCGAAGGCATCGATGAGGCGGAGGGCGGGCCGGGGGGCGAAGGCGTAGTCCTCGAGAAGGGCGCCCCCGGAAAGGAAGTACAGGGGGAGCGGGACCGTTTCGAAGCTGGGCGCGGGGGCGGGGCGCCAGGAGATTTCGACGGCCTGGGCCGCGGCGGCGAGGGGAAAAAGCGACAGGGCCGCCAGCGCGGCGGCCCCCAGCACCCCTGACTTCACCCCAGCCTTCATGACCGCGGGCCCCCGGAACGGGGGCCCTCTCCTAACGGGATAAGTAAACCATGTAATATGGGGAATGTCAACACCATTCGTAGAAAATGTGAATAATCCCGGGCCGGCGCCCGTTCTCTTCCCGGTATGGACGCGACCTGTGCCCATATGGGCCCGCTCCTGGACCGCTTCGCCGACGGCGAAAGCGGCGCCGAAGAGTCCCTCCGGGTCCGCGAGCACACGGCCGCGTGCGCCTCCTGCTGCGATTCCCTTCGAAATTTCGCCGAACTGAACCGCCGGATCGCCGAATCGCCGGGCCCGCCCGTGCCGGCGAACCTTGAGGCGCGCATCCGTTCGGCCCTCGACCGGGCGGGCAACGCCGGACGCATGCGGAGGCTGATCCCCGCCGCCGCCGCCACGATCCTCGTCGTCGCCGCGGGCCTGCTCCTCCTCCCCTCCCAAGCCGGAGCGCAGATCCCCGCGTTCGTCACCGCCTCCGCGGCCGTCCACGAAAATTACCTGTCGAAACCGGGCGTGATGGAGTTGAAAGACTCCCCGGACGCCCTCCGCGACTCCTTCCGCCGGATCCTGAACGCCGAAGTCGCGGTGCCCGATCTCGACGATGCCACCTGCGTCGGCGGCTGCCCCTGCGCCATGGAGAAACAACAGGCCCCCTGGATCCTCTACCGCTGCGGCGACGTTCCGATCTCCCTGATCCTCGTCGAGGACGCGACGACCCGGCTGCCGCCCTCCTCCCACCGCTCCCGGCACGGCCGGCCCTACCACGCCTTCCAGATCGGCGCCAATACCGTCCTGGTATGCCGCGCGGAGAAGGTAGTCCACCTCTGGATCTCCCGGCTCCCCGAGGATCACCTCGTGGAATGCGTCATGGAGACCCGGGAGGGTCGCGAGGCCCTCGCGGGGGAGCGGATTTCGATCCGCGGCGTGACGTGCCGCGCCTGCTGCGCCCTGGCGGAAGCGCGAGCCAGGAAAGTGACGGGCGTCACCGGGGCGAAGGTGGACCTGAAATCGATGGAAATGATCGTCGCGGGTCGGGAGAATCTGGATCTCGACCGGATCATCCGCGAACTGCGGGAGGCGGGCCTTGACGTGCGGGCGAAATAAGAGCTTCCAGCTTCAAGCTTCGAGCTTCAAGCCGGAAGCCCCCCTCCAGGGGCTGGAAACTTGAAACTGGAAGCTGGAAGCGGCGCACTCATGAAGCATCGTGCACGGCCACACTTGGGCGCCGTGCTCACGATCGGCCTGCTCATGGCCGGACGCGCGGCGCCGCTCGCGACCTGCGCCTGCCCCGGTTGCCCGGTCGGAGGCTCCTGCCGACCCGCCGCCGGGCCGCCGTGCTGCGCGGACGAGGGCGAGACTCCCCCGTCCGACGAATCATGCCGGTGCCCCCACCTCGAAGCGCCGGAAGGCGTGACCGAGGCCGGGTTCCTGGCATTTCATCCGGACTTCGTTGATGTCGTGTTGCCGGAAGTTGCCGTCCAAGCCGGCACATTCGAAGTGGCGGTCCCGACCCCGCGCGGCCCGGGGCCACCCGGCCTCCATGTCCCCCTCTTCCTGCGAGACCTCTCCCTCCGGCTCTAGACCGGGCCCTTCCGGTCTCCGTCCGCCCTTAGAGTCAGGAGGATTCCGTGTTGCTCAAGTACATTCGGGCCGTCGTGGTTGTTCTCGCGGGGATGGCCGCCCTGCCGCCCGAAGCGACGGCCCAGAGTTGACCCGCCTGAAGCAATCCCTCCCTGCCGAGGGAGGAATCGGCCGGTCCGGCCGACGGCTTCAGCGTCCGACTGCGCACGCAATACGCGGCGCTCGAAGGGAGCCATCCCGACGTCGATCCGATCCCGAACACGCACATCGTCACGCTCGACTGGACGAGGATCGAACTCGACCTGATGGTGCCTTTGTCGGACCGGATCGATCTCGAGCTCCAGGTCCCGTACGACATCAAGGACGTGCACGCGAGGTACGAACTGCCGGACGGGACCCCGTACGACAACCCCGAAGGCAACCTCCATCACCGCACGGAAAAGCTCGAAGGGGTCTCCGATTTCAAACTCTACTGGAATTTCAACGTCGACCGCTGGCGCTTCAGCGCGGGGGTGAACTTGCCGGTGGGCAGGATCGAGGAGGATCCGTTCGCCCTGGCCGCCCTCGGGCTGAACCACCAGCACATCCAGTTCGGAACGGGGACGTGCGATCCGCTGGCCCGGGTCTCGCGCCTCGTGCACGTGATGGAGGGGGTGGATCTGAGTTTCGCCGCGGGGGCCCAGCTCCCGCTGGTGAAAAACCGGAACGGGTATCACGCCCCGCAGATGATTGATTTCGCCGCGGGCCCGCGCGTGCGGATCGCCGACTGGCTCTCGGTGGACGCCTCCTACTCCGTGCTCTACCAGAGCCGGGCCACCTGGGACGGCGATCCCGACCCGAATACCGGGTACGCGATCCAGGGATTCCAGGTTGCGGTCCCGATCCGACTGGGGCCCGGCATTCTCATCATGCCCAACGTCTACCGGGCCTTCGACGTGAACACCCGGGGCGGCGGGGATACGTTCAAGCTCGACTGGATCGCGGGGCTTTCGCTCGAAATTCCGCTCGGCGGCCGCCCCACGCCGCCGGTGGAGGAACATCACCATTAAGGAACGGCTGCCGGCTTCCTGCTCCCGGCTGGAAGCCGGAAGCTGGGAGCTGGGAGCGGCGCCCTCAGGCGTTACCACTGGAGCAGCGCCGCCTCCAGCGCGAAGCCGGGACCGACGGCGGCGACGAGTCCGCGGTCACCGGCCCTCGGCGTCCCCGACTCGAGCAAATCGTGCAGGATGAAAAGCACCGCCGCGGAGGAGAGATTGCCGACGCGCCGGAGCGACTCGCGCGACCACCGGATGTCGACCCCGAAGGCGGCTTCGTAGGCCTCCAGCACCCGGGCCCCGCCGGGGTGAAGCAGCCAGTGGCGGACGTCCTCGACGCGGAGCTTCCATTCCCCGAGGAGCCGGCGGACGGCGGGTGCGACCCGCTCGACGACGATCGCCGGGACCGACCGCGACAGGACCAGGCGGAACCCGTCGTCGACGAAGTCCCATCCCATGGCGTCGCGGGTGCCCTCGAAGAGCTCCGATCCCCACGCCGCGATGCGGGGTCCCCTTCCTTCGTCGCTCTCCACAACCACCGCCGCCGCGCCGTCCCCGAAGAGCGCTGTTCCGACCAGATTTACCGGCGTGGCCTCGGACGGCCTGAAAGTCTGTCCGCACAGCTCCACGGAGAGAAGCACCGCGCGGCCCTTGAGCGCCTGCGCCGCCCGTCCCAGCAGCGCCGCCCCGCCCGCGCATCCGATCCCGAAGAGCGGATTGCGCTGGCAGTCGGGGCGGAATCCCAGCTCGGACGCGAGCAGCGCGTCCACGCTCGGAGTGGCGAGTCCCGTCGTGGTCGTGAAGTAGAACTGGTCGATCTCCTCCGGCCGGCGGCGGGCCTTCTTCAGCGCCTCACGGACGGCCCGTCCGCCAAGCTTGACGGCGTGCTCGACGTAGTCGGCGTTGCGCTTCGAAAAGGGATGGTTCTCGAAGTAGTAGGAGGGCGGGAACGACAGGTACCGGTCCTGGATCCCGGCGCGGTCGAAAATCTCCATGAGGGCGGCGAGCCGGGGATGGCCGCCGAAGAACCGGGCGCACACCTCCCGGGCCTCCTCCTGGGAGATCCGGTGGTCCGGAAGGGCTACGGCGGTCGAGGCGATGCGGACCATGTCGTTGATGGCCTCAGTTCCCAGATTCCAGATTCCAGATCCCCGTTTCCGAAGTTTCGAGCCTCAAGCCGGATTCAGAAGCGGCACTCCGACCCTGGTACCTCATCTCGGGCCTCATGACATGGATAATGTCCGGGAAGGGTACGATATTCATCGCCTTCCGTGCGGGGAACGCGGCGACGGCGTCGTATTATCAATGGAGCGACCTGATCCTCCCATAGGAGCCGTTATGCGCACCGCCGCGATCCTCGCCGTCCTTCTCGTCTCCGCCGCCCCGCAGGACAAGGCCCAGGAAGACGTCATCCAGATGAAGTCGGAGGGGAAGCTCTACGTCGGGCGGGTCACGGCGATCAACGACAAGTCGATCGAGATGACGCTCCGCGACGGCAGCCAGAAGTCGCTCGACCTGAAGGACGTCCACCCCCTCTCCGTGTACAAGCTCCGCGAGGCGCGCATCGACGCGAAGAGCGGCGCCGCCCACTTCGAGCTGGCGGAATTCTGCAAGTCAAACGGCCTCTTCGGATACGCGGTCGGCGAGTACGACAAGGCCGCGGTGCTCGACGCCGGCCTGAAGGAGAAGGCCCGCCGCGCGAAGGAGTCGCTCCGGTCCGAGGAGGCGCGGACCAAGTTCGAGCAGGCGAAGCGGCTGGGCGCCGAGAAGAAGTACGGCGAGGCCCTCGAACTGCTCAAGCAGCTCACGGAGCGCTTCACTGACACGCCCTACTTCGAGGAGGCCCGCAAGGAGGCCGACAAGCTCGCCGAGGAGCTGAAGAAGGAGAACGAGGCGAGGCGGGCCGAGATCGAGGAGAAGAAGCGGAAGAAAGAGGAGGAGGCCGCGAAGGTCGTCGAGAACGCCGAGAAGGCCGACCTGAAGCGGGGACAGGACCTGATCGGCGAGGCGCGCACGTCGTGGGAGGAAGGCCTCGACTGGGAGGCCAAGGGAAACCTGACGAAGGCCGACAAGGCGTGGAAGGCCTCGGATGCCCGGCTCGCCTCCGCGCACGTCCTGGTCGAGAAACTCGAGAAATCGAACGACGTGAACACGATCAAGTCGGCCAAGGACCTCCAGAAGGAAGTGGACACCTGGACCGTGCGCATCTGCTACCGCCTCGGGCGCCTCTGGGCCACGGAACTCAATTACTTCGAGGCGCTCCCGTGGTTCAATCGCGGGATCAAACTCGACCCCGACAATCACCTCCTCAACGACGTGCTGCTCACGCTGACGCAGCTTCAGATGCGCAAGCGGGCGGCCGGCGGGGGTTACTGAGCCGGATTGTGGATTGCGGATTGTGGATTGTAGATGGCATTCCACAAGCTTGGACGGCGCATGCCGGCCTCCACAATCCATAATCCATAATCCACAATCAGCGCTTTGCCTTTCTGGACGTGGCAGTCGTTTTCACCTCGTGTTAGTATCGGGACATGGTCGACGTTTTCATTGTCAGTGCCGTCAGAACCCCCATAGGAAAGTTCCTTGGGGGTCTGAGCAATCTCTCGTCGCCCCGGCTGGGCGCCGTCGCGATCCGCGAGGCGGTGAAGCGCGCAGGCATCGCCCCTGACGACGTGGGCGAATGCGTGATGGGGTGCGTCCTCCAGGCCGGCCTCGGCCAGAACGCGGCGCGCCAGGCGGCGATCTTCGCGGGCCTCCCCCCCTCGATCGGCAGCGTCACGCTCAACAAGGTCTGCGGTTCCGGCCTCCGGGCCACCATCGCGGCCGCGCAGGCGATCAAGGCGGGCGACCTCGATGTCGCCCTCGCCGGCGGCATGGAGAGCATGTCGAACGCCCCCTACCTCCTGCCCGACGTCCGCCGCGGCTCGCGGCTGGGCCACGCGCGCCTGATCGACGCCCTCATCCACGACGGGCTGTGGGACGGCTTCAACGACATCCACATGGGCGGCACCGCCGAGCTGACCGCCGAGAAATACGGGGTGACGCGCGCGGAGATGGACGAGTTCGCCCTCGGCAGCCACCGGAAGGCGGTCGCCGCGATCCGCGAAGGAAAGTTCCGCCGCGAAATCACGCCGGTCGAAGTAAAGGGCGACAAGGGCGAAACGCGGCTCATCGAGACGGACGAGGGCCCGCGCGCCGACATCGCCCTCGAGAAGCTGGCCCAGCTCAAGTCCGTCTTCAAGCCCGGCGGTCTCGTCACCCCCGGCAACTCGTCGACGATCAACGACGGCGCCGCGGCGCTCGTTCTCATGTCGGGCGAGGAGGTCGCGCGGCGGAAGGCGAAGCCGCTGGCGCGCGTCACGGGCTACGCCACCGGCGGGGTCGAGCCGAAGTGGGTCATGGAGGCGCCGCTCGAGGCGTTGAAGAACCTCCAGAAGAAGACCGGCTTTAAGTCTCAGGACGCCGATCTTGTCGAGATCAACGAGGCCTTCGCCGGCTCGACGGTGGCGCTCATCCGCGAGTTGAAGCTCGACCCGGCCCGCGTCAACGTCCACGGCGGCGCCGTCGCCCTCGGCCACCCCATCGGCTGCAGCGGCGCGCGCATCCTCGTCACGCTCATCCATGCCCTCCAGGACCGCAAGCTCCGGCGCGGCCTCGCGACGCTC
>DASXTT010000151.1:0-16466 GCA_036505255.1 Planctomycetota bacterium
CGAACTCCACCTCCCGCATCGCGGCCGTGACGAACCGCCGGTTGGCGAACTTGCGCGCCTCCACGGCGGCGGCCAGGTCGAGTTGGGACAGGATCACGCCGCCGAAAATCGTGCCGGCCTCGTTGGTGTCGCGGGGCAGAAGCATCACCCGGATGGCGGGCTGTCTCCCCTCGGTGGCGGCCATTCCCGCATGATACAGGAATTGCCCGCCTTCGGCAGGGGGTGGGCTCCGGACTTCCGGGGGCGGCGTCCGCATCCAGCATCCGGCATCCGGCGCCCGGCCCCGGCTGCAAGCTCGCCGCCTCCGGCCTGGAGCTTCGAGCTCGCAGCCCAGCTGGGTGCTGGGATCTTGGAGCTGGAAACAAACCCACGGCCCTCGTTGCTCCGGCTCGCCGCGGTGAGGTATTATCGGGCGCTGTATGGAAGCCGTGGCCGTGGCCGCACCGCCCCCTCCCAAAAGGCATCCCCTCTACTTCGTGAACGGATGGGTCGACTGGGGGATCATCGGCGGCGTTTCGCTCCTGTTCTTCCTCGTGCTCGCGGCCCTCATCCAGGCGGGCTCGAAGGACCTGTCCCAGCAGCTCCACACCCGGCAGGAATGGGCGTGGAGGCTCGCCGCCGTGCTCGTCTGGGTGGTCAACTGGCCCCACTTTTCGGCCACCAACTACCGGCTCTACCATTCCTCCAGGAACATCGCCCAGTATCCCTTCACGTCGTTCGCCGTTCCGCTGATCCTCCTGGCCGCGACCTGGGCCTCCTTCTCGTTTCCCGACGCCGTGGCCCCCTTCTTCGTGAAGCTCTTTCTGATCTGGTCGCCCTACCACTTCAGCGGGCAGTCGGTGGGGATCTCGCTCATCTACGCGCGCCGCGCCGGGTTTTCCGTCGGGAAGCCGGAGCGGCTCGCCCTCTCCGGGTTCATCTTCGGGACCTACCTGTTCCAGTCCTCGCGGTCCGAGGCGGGGCTGGGCGACTACACCTACTACGACCTCCGCGTCCCGTGGCTGGGGATCCCGCGATGGGTCCCGGAATATGTCGAAATCGGCATGTACGCCTTCGGGGCCGCCCTCCTCCTCCTCGTCGTGAAATGGTGCGTCGTCAACCGCCGGATCCTTCCGCCGATCGTCCTGCTTCCCGCGGTCACCCAGTTCATCTGGTTCGTCCCCGGGAACGGCATCGCCAATTTCAACGAGTTCGTCCCGATGTTCCACAGCCTGCAGTACCTGCTCATCGCGTGGTCGATGCAGCTGAAGGAAAAGATGGACGAGAACGGCATCGCGCCGTCGGGGAAGTTCGTCCTCGGCGAGAGCTTCCGGTGGTACGTGGTCAACGTGGGCGGCGGCGCCGTCCTGTTCTACGTCCTGCCGGAACTCGCGGCGCGCGCCGGCCTGTCGCCGGGGATCACCTACCCCGTCATCCTTTCGGCGGTCCAGATCCACCATTTCTTCGTCGACGGCGTAATCTGGAAGCTCAAGAACCCGAAGGTCAGCTCTCCGCTCCTCGTGAACATCGCGGACATGCTGCGGCCGGCCCCGCAGCCCGCGCGCGTCCCCGCATGAAGGCCGTCCTCGCCCTGGCCGCCCTCCTCGCCCTCGCGGCTCCGGCCCAGGAGCCGGCTCTCTCCAAGGAGCGCGTCGTCCTCCGCACCGACAGGGGGGATCTCGTCATCGCCCTTTACGAGGAGACCGCCCCGGCCCACTGCCGCCATTTTCTCCGGTTGGTCCGGAAGGGCTTCTACGACGGGACGCGCTTCTTCCGGGTGGTCCCGGGGTTCGTGGTGCAGAACGGGGGCGAGTACGAGCGCGTCGGGCCGCTGACCCCCGAGCTCGCGGAGCTGGCGGCCAAGCGGCTCCAGGCGGAGTTCAGCAAGATCCGCCACGTCCGCGGAATCCTCTCCATGGCCCGCGAGGACAACGATTTCAACAGCGCCCGCAATACGTTCGTCATCCTCCTGGGGGACGCGCCCCATCTCGACACCAAGTACACGGTCTTCGGGAGGCTCGACAGCGGGGATGACGTCCTCTCCGCGATCGCGGGGGGCGAGCTCGGACCCGACAAAAATCCCAAGAAGCCCGTCACGGTCCTGAAGGCCTTCGTGACGGGCGAGAAAAACGCGCCGCCCGAGGATCCCTCGGAACTCCGGTGGCTCCTGATCGTGGGGGGCGCGGCCATCCTCCTCGGGCTGGGCGCCTTTCTCCTCGCGGGGCGCCTCCTTCCGGCCGTAGCCGGACCGCTGGGGCTCGTCCTTGTCTTCGTCGGTTTCTTCGCCGGATTCCTGGGCGCCGTCCCGCTGACGGTGGGGGCGCGGTCGAGCGCCGCGGCGCTCGTCGTCTTCCTTTCGATGCTGGCGCTCTTCAAGCTGATGAACAAGTTCGAGACGCCGCGATAGATAGTCCGAGACCGCATTACGCATCACGCATTACGCATCACGGGGGCTAATCTACAAGCTCGATTGAGGAACCCGTGATGCGTAATGCGTGATGCGTGATGCGGCCTTTGGATACAATCCGTTCACCCACATGATCGGCTACGGTCTCGTCGTGCACGGCGGCGCCGGGTCGCCCCCGGCCTGGAAGGACGGGTGCGCGAAGGCCGCGGCCTCGAGCCTGGCGAAGCTCCGCGAGGGGACCGGGGCGCTCGAGGCGGCCGTGTCGGCCGCCGTCGCCCTCGAGGACGACGGCCGGTTCAACGCCGGGTCCGGCTCCTCCCTGCGCCTCGACGGGACCACGATCGAGATGGACGCCTCCGTCATGGACTCCCGGGGCGGCATCGGGTGCGTCGCCGCCATTCAGCGCGTCCGGAACCCCGTCCTCGTGGCGCGCGAGGTCATGAAATCCCCGCACATCGTCCTCAGCGGCGAGGGGGCCGTCGGGTTCGCCCGCCGGTGCGGCTTCGAGGACTACTACAAGCCCTCGAGCCACGCGCGGGAGGCGTACGAGGCGATCCGCAAGGCCCTGACCGACGGGCGCTTCGAGGAGATGCGCGACGCGTGGCGCAACTTCGACCTCCGCCGGCACTGGAACTTTCCCGTCTCCTACGAGAAGATCTTCGCGGGGTGCGACACGATCGGCGTCGTCGCGCTCGACCGCGACGGGACGCTGGCGACCGCCTGCTCGACCGGGGGAGCCAGCCCCATGCTCCACGGCCGGGTCGGCGACACCCCGCTCGTCGGGTGCGGTTTCTACGCGGGGGCCGCGGCGGCCGTGGCCACGACGGGGATCGGCGAGGAGATCATCCGCCGCATGCTGGCCCGCGCGGTCCACGACTGGATCGCCCAGGGCGAGGAGGTCGCCCGGGCCTGCGAACGCGGCGTCGCGTCGCTGCCGGCGGAAGTCCCCGTCGGCGTCATCGCCATTTCCCGGCGGGGCGCCGCGATCGCGGCGAACCGGGACATGGCGGCCGTGTCGGAAGCCGTCTGAAGGAGAAGCCATGCTGGGCACGGGGTCGCGCATCCTGGAGGCCCTGCCGCGCGAGCACCGGGGGCTCGTCCGCCGGTTCCAGAAGCTCCAGGAGATCGGGGCCGCCCTCAGCGCGGAGAAGGACCTCGCCGCCCTCCTCGGCCTCATCCTCCGGGAAAGCCGGACCCTGACGAGCGCCGACTCGGGAAGCATCTACATCCGCGAGGACGAGGTCGAGTTCCTCGAGAACGCCACGGCGAAGGACACGATCTCGAAGAGCACGCCCTACCTCGTGCTCAAGATCACGCAAAACGACTCGGTCACCTTCCCGTTCAAGGAGTTCCGCCTGCCGTTCAACGTCTCGACGATCGCCGGCTACGTCGCCAACAGCGGCGAGATCGTCAACCTCGGGGACGTCTACCGGCTCCCCCCGGACGTGCCGTTTTCCTACAACACCTCCTTCGACCAGAAATCGGGCTACCGGTGCAAGTCGATGCTCGCCGTCCCGATGAAGAACCGGGACGGGGACATCATCGGCGTCCTCCAGCTCATCAATAAGAAGAAGAACGCGGACGCCCGCCTCCGGACCTCCCAGGACGTCGAGGCGGGGGTCGCCAACTTCGACGGCTTCGACGAGGAGCTGCTCCTCTCTCTGGCGTCGCAGGCGGCGGTCTGCATCGAGAAGGCGCGGCTCTACGACGAGATCGAGCGGATGTTCGAGGGCCTCGTCCAGAGCTTCACCCTGGCCCTGGAGCGGCGCAACCGGACGACCTACGGCCACTGCCTGCGCGTGGCGCGGTACGCCGTCGCCATCGCCGAGGCGGTGAACCAGTCGCCCGCGGAACAGTTCGACGGCCTGCGCTACAGCCAGGATCAGATCCGCGAGCTCCGGTACGCCGCGCTCCTCCACGACATCGGGAAGATCGCCGTGCCCGAGGCGGTCCTCGACAAGAGGAACAAGCTGACGGACGACGCCCTGCGCGCGATCGAATACCGCATCCACTACTGGAAGCAGCGGATCGCCGCCGAGAACCGGCCCGGCGGGGAGTCGGAGCGGCTCGACCGGTACCTCGAGCACCTCCGGCGCGTGAACGTTCCCACCCCGCTGGCCCAGGCGGACTCCGGGCTCCTGGCGGAGATGCGGGCCGCCCGGTTCGTCGACGTCGACGGGACGGACAAGCCGCTGCTGACGGACGAGGAGTACGAGCATCTCGCCATCGAGCGCGGGAATCTGACTCCGGGCGAGCGCAAGCAGATCGAGCAGCACATCGTGGACACCTGGGAGATCCTGAAGCGCGTGCCCTGGCCCCGGTTCGTCGCCCACGTGCCCCACATCGCCGCCTGCCACCACGAGAAGCCGAACGGCAAGGGCTACCCGTGGGGCTTCCGCGCCGACGACATCCCCCTCGGCGGCAAGATCCTGGCCATCGTGGACATCTTCGAAGCCCTCACCGCAAAGGACCGGCCCTACAAGCCCGCGATCCCCATCGAGAAGGCGCTGAAGATCCTCGACGACGAGGAGGCCCGGGGCGGCATCGACAGCCGGCTGTACCGGCTCTTCAAGGAGCGGAAGATCCACTCGCTCTTCGAGACCGAGACGGGCTTCGTGAAGCGGCCGGAGGGGCCCGTGATCCCCGGCCTGAACCCCTGACAGGAGCGCACCCGTGGACGGACTGCTGAGCAAGGAAAACCTGGAGTGGAAGTACCGGGTCCGCGACCTGGCGGAAAAGGTCGTCCGGCCGGTGGCGGCCAAGCACGACCGCGAGGCGGAGTATCCGTGGGAGGTCCAGAAGGCCCTGGCCAAGGCGGGGATCTTCAAGGTCTGGATCCCGGAAGAGTACGGCGGGGCGGGGGGCGAGCGGATCATGAACCTGTGCATCACCGTCGAGGAGCTCGCGCGCGCCTGCGGCGGCGTCGGCGTCCTCTTCGCGGTCAACGCGCTCGGCTCCTTCCCGATCATCATCGGGGGCACCGAGGAGCAGAAGCGGAAGTGGCTCCCCCGGCTCGCCGCCGGCGAGACCCTCATCGCCTACTGCCTGAGCGAGAAGGGCTCGGGGTCCGACGCGGCGTCCATGCGCTGCCGGGCCCGGCGCGACGGCGACCACTTCGTCATCGACGGCGAGAAGAAATGGACCACGAACGGAATAGCCGCCAACCTCTACACGGTTTTCGCGGTCACCGACCCCAAGTCGAAGACGCGCCGCATGAGCGGCCTCCTCGTCGAGAAGGGGACCCCCGGGTTCACCTTCAAGAAGATCGAGGACAAGATGGGCATCCGGTGCGTGCCCGTCGTCGAGTCCCATTTCCACGGATGCCGGGTCCCGCCGGAGAACCTCCTCGGGGGCGAGGAGGGGTACGGCTTCCGCCACGCCATGGGGACGCTGGACATCGCCCGGCCGGGCGTCGCCGCCCAGGCGCTCGGGCTGGCGCAGGGCGCGCTCGAGTACGCCCTCGTCTACACGAGCCGCCGCAAGCAGTTCGGACAGAGGATCATCGACTTCCAGGGCGTCCAGCACATGCTCGCCAACATGGCGACGAAGATCGAGGCGGCCCGCCAGCTCGTCTACGCCGCGGCCCGCGCCGCCGACCGGGGCCTCGACAACCTGACCAAGCTGAGCGCCATGTGCAAGCTGTACGCCACCGACGTCGCCATGGAGGTCACGACCGACGCCGTCCAGCTCTTCGGCGGCTACGGCTACATGCGCGACTACCCGATCGAGAAGTACATGCGCGACGCCAAGATCACCCAGATCTACGAGGGCACGAACCAGATCCAGAAACTGGTGATCTCGCGCTCGCTGATGAAGGAGGCGACGCTGCTCCAGTCCCTGCTCGATCCCTACATTCCCCACGAGACGCAGTACGTGCTCGACGAAGGGCCCGTGACGCCGGAGGTGGCGGCCTCGTTTAATGTCCCCGCGGTACGAGAGTAATGTTGGATCGCCGTCGCCTGGGTGCCTCGGGGGTTCGCGTCTCGGAGATCGGGATTTCTCTTCGGGGGGGCGACGCCGAATCCGCCCGGCTCGCGAAGGAGGCCCACGGGGCGGGCGTCGATCTCTTCCACCTCGACGACTCCGATCATCTCCCGTGGCTCGCCGGTGAACTGGGGCCCGCGCCCGTGACGGTCCTCGTGGGGGCGGGCGGGCCGGCCATCGGGGGGACCTTCCGGCCCGATGCGCCCGACGGCCACCTCGCGCTCCATTCCTACTCCGCCCTCACGACCCAGCCCGGCGCGCTCGGTCCCTACCAGGTTTTCGGGGGCTGGGAGATCGGCGCCCGGGGCGCGGGCGGGTCGCCGACGCGCCTCGACCTGGCGCGGGGGGTCGTCGGCTCGGGATCGAGCCAGGCGCTCGGAGTCACCTACACTCCCACGGAGCAGTCCGTGGGCCTCGAATTCCTCCGCGAGGCGCATCACGCCGGGCTCGGAATCATCGCCCTCGGCCTGCCGGGGACCACGGAGAGCGACCATCGCTTTCTCGTCCGGCCCCGGCGGACGCTCGCGCAGGCGGCGATCCAGTTCGTGCTCGCGAACGAGTATGTCTCGTGCGCCCTCGTGCGGGTGGAATCGGCCGACCAGCTTCGGGAGGCGGTCTCCGCTCCGGCCGCCGATCCGCTGACCCTCGGGGATCTCGAGCGGCTCATCGAATTGTTCGCCCACCGGGGCGACAGCTGCATGTGAGCTCCCGGCTTCCGGCTTCCGGAGACCGGAACCAGGAAGCTGGCGGCGGGCCGCTGAACACAGTAGTCTGAATCTTCAATGCACCGGATCTTCGCGGGCCTCGCGGGCTGGACCGTGGCGATCTTCGTGACGGAATTCGCCGTGGGGATCGCCGTCAGCGTGGTGGCGCGGTCGAAAGGGGTCGACGCGGCGCAGAACCTCTTCACGTGGCACATGCTCGGCGGCGTCTTCCTCGGCACCCTGGTCTGCGTCCTCCACATCATGACGATGTTCCACTTCATCGGGAGCGGGAAGGAGCTCAAGGAGGCGGGCGAGGTCCTCGGCGAGGCGAACGAGATGGCCGCGCGCGTCCGGCGCTTCAAGGTGCAGACCTCGGGGATCGCGACGCTCGCGCCGGTCGTCACCGGGGCCGCCGTGATTTTCGGGGGGATGGCCCACATGAGGCCCGAGTGGGGCCTGGGCTGGGTCCATTGGGCCCTCGGACTCGCGGCGCTCGCCGTCAACCTGGTCGCCTTCCCGGTCGAATACCGGGCGCTCAAGGCCAATCTCGACCTGATCGGCGAGGTGGACCGGAAACTGCGGCGCGAGGTCGCCCCCGCGCTCTTCGGAGGCCCGCGGCCATGAGCGAATGGGAGCGCGCGGAAGACCTTTTCAAGGAGGCCTACACGGCCCAGGTCGCGGGCCGCCTGGCGGAGGCCGTCGAGCTCTACCGCCGGTCGATCGAGACCCGGCCCACCGCCGAGGCCCACACCTTCCTCGGCTGGACCTTCTCCTTCATGGGCCGGTACGAGGAGGCGATCGCCGAGTGCCGGAAGGCGATCGAGGTCGATCCCGACTTCGGGAACCCGTACAACGACATCGGGGCCTACCTGATCGAGCTGGGCCGCCACGACGAGGCGGTCCCCTGGTTGCGCCGGGCGATGAAGGCGCCCCGGTACGACCCGCGCCACTTTCCCCACGTCAACCTGTCGCGGATCTACGTCCACCGGCACGAGTACGACCGGGCCATCCGGGAGCTCGAGCGCGCGGTGGCCCTCGACCCGGGCGCGGAATACGCCCGCCGCGAGCTGGCGCGCCTCGCGGCCCGCCTCAATTGACCCTGCCTCGGGGGGATGATATCAAAATGATATCATTTTGATATCATCGGGCCGGGGCGCCCCGGGGGCGGAAAGGGTTGCCCGCCCCCGGCGCGGCTGGTACAAAGGACCGTGGCGCGCCCCGGGGGCGGCCGTTTTCCGGAGATCGTGCGATGGGCCTCATCCGCTGGGCCGGCGACATCGTCCGCGGCCTGTACACCGTCGCGGTGGGATTGAAGATCACCGCCCGGCAGTTCGGCCGCCCGCCGGTCACGATGCACTACCCCGACGAGAAGTGGCTGATGCCCGAGCACTTCCGCGGGCTCATCAAGTGCGACATGGACGCGTGCATCGTCTGCGACCTGTGCGTCAAGGCCTGCCCCGTCGAGTGCATCACGATCGACTGGCACCGCGAGGCCGGCAAGACCGGCAAGATCGCCACGCGGTTCGTCGTCGACTACCAGAAGTGTCTCTACTGCGGGCTCTGCACGGAGCCCTGCCCGACCCTCGCGATCTTCCACTCGCACGAGTACGAGAACGCCTCCTACACGCGCGAACCGCAGGTCATCGACTGGTGCCTGCCCGAAAACAAGGTGACGAACCCGTTCGCGAAGCCCATGGCGAAGGCGCCGCCGAAGCCCGCCCCGAAGCCGGCGGCCGCCGCCGGCGCGGCCCCCGCGGCCGCAACCGCCACCGCCCCGGCGGGCGTGGTCGTGGAGTCCGGAATCGGCGGAATCGAGGCCCCGACGGGGGAGAAGGGGACGGTCTCCAAGGTCTGGATCGTCCCGGGCTGCATCGTCTGCGACCTCTGCGAGGACACCGCCCCGGACGTCTTCCACGTCACGGAGACCACGAGCGTGGTCCAGCTCGAGAGCCAGCCGAAGTGGGGCGACCTGTCGGAGAAGATCATTGAAGCAGCCGTGGGATGCCCCGTAAACGTAATCAAGTACGAAATCCCGAAGTGAACCTGGCAGACTTCAGACTTCAGACATCAGACTTCAGTGGTAGTCAGTTCTGAGGACTTCTGAAGTCAGAAGTCTGAAGTCTTAAGACTGGCTATGGCTTACTACATCAACGAATGGTGCATCGGCTGCACCATCTGCGCCAAGAAGTGCCCCGTCCCCTGCATCTGGGGCGGCGAGCCGGCCCACCTGGCGAAGGTCAAGGAACTCCACATCATCGACCCGAGCGTCTGCATCGACTGCGGCGCCTGCGCCTCCTACTGCCCGGTCGACTGCATCCAGGACGAGCGGGGCGACATCAAGAAGAAGATCGAGGCGAAGAAGCGCCCCATCGCCGTCGTCCGCGAGGAGAACTGCACGGGCTGCGAGTGGTGCGTCGACGTCTGCCCCTTCGACTGCCTCGAGATGGTGACGCCGGAGAACCCCGGCGAGTTTTTCAAGGTCGCCAGGAACGTCCGCCCCAAGGATTGCGTGGGGTGCAAGCTGTGCGAGGAGGCGTGCGTCCAGAAGGACGCGGTCGTGATCCTCAATCCCGACGGCACCTACGCGGACGACATCGGTGTCCCGATCCGCACCACCTACACCGCGCCCAATACGCCCGAAGTCGTGTTCGGGATGAAGCCCGACCACACGCCGCCGCCCATCGCTCCGTGACGCGGGGTGCGTCCGTGGCCCCCATCCCCTGGCTCGACTGGAACGAGGACGCCTTCCGCCGGGCCCGCGAATCCGGACGCCCCATCCTGCTCGCCCTCGTCGCCCCATGGAGCTCGTGGTCCCGCCGCATGGAGCGCGAGGCGTACGCGGACTCCGAGGTCGCGCGCCTCGTGGAGACCGGCTTCGTCGCCGTCCGCGTGGATGCCGACCGCCGGCCCGACATCAACGACCGGTACAGCCCCGGAGCCGTCCCCGCGACGGCGTTCCTCGATCCGGACGGCGTCCTCCTCTACGCCACGACCTACCTCGACGCCGACGAACTGAAGCGGCTCCTCGTCGAGTTTTCCACGAGGTACGAGGCGAACCGCGGCCAGGTCGCGGAGGCGGTTCGCGGGCGCGACGCCAAGATCGCGCAGATCCTGCGCGCGCGCTACGCCGGACCAGGAATCGCGATCGAGGAGATGGTCCCGAGGACGTTGGAGGGGATCCTGGCCGACTTTGATCCGATCCACGGGGGCTTCGGCCGAGGCGCCAAGCTCCCCTTGCCGGCATCGCTCCTCTTTCTCGCGGAAACGCTCCACGCGGGAGGCGACCCCCGGGCGAAACCGGTGCTGGAGAAATCGCTCGACGCGATCTGGCGCGGGCTTTGGGATCCCATCGACGGCGGCTTCTTCGCGGGGTGCGCCGGGGATGGATGGACGCGGCCCAGCACCGAGAAACTCCTCGACGTGAATGCGGGCCTGATGCCCGCGTTGCTCGAGGCGGGGCGTCACGACAGGGCGCTCGCGACCGCGCAATGGATCGTGAACACTCTGTACGATTCGGAGCGGCGGGCGTTCATGGGCAGCCAGGCCGCGGACGAGGAGTATTACTCGCGCGACGCGGCGGAGCGGGCGAAGATGGCGAAGCCGGAGATCGACCGGACTGTCTACACCGACCGGTCGGCCCTGGCGTCGTCGGCGTTTCTCGCGACGGGCGACCCGACCTTGGCCGACGCGGCCACCCGAGCGCTGGAGCATGTCCTCGGACACCAGCGGGACGCGCACTACGAGGGCGGGGGCATCGGACTGCTCCGGGACCGCGTGGCGCTCGGCCACGCGCTCCTCGACATCGGCACCGTCCTGGAGGCCGAACGTCTCGGGGCGGATCTTTTCGCGGAGCATGGGTCGGCGGAAGAGCGCGGCCTCCTCGATCGGCGACCCGGGGTGGAGGAACTGGGCGAGCTCTCGCGCAAGCGATCGGATCCCGGCGAGACGGGCTCCGGCGCCCGTTTCCTCCTGCGCCTCGCGAAGGCGGCGGGCGAGCCCCGGTATCGCGCCGACGCGGCGCGCATTCTCCGGGGCGTCCCGGACTTCGGTCCTGACTGGGGCCACGCGACGGCGGAGATCGCGCGGGCCGCCCGTCTCCTGCTCGAAGGTGGAGGTGAGGCGTGAGCTGGATCGCCATATTCCTGTACCTGTTCGCCGCCGGCGTCTCGGGCGCCCTTGCCGCCGTTCCGCCGCGCGACCTCGACCGGTCCTTCTTCAAGCTCCACGCCGTGTTGATGCTCGTCTTTGTCACGATCGCCACCGCCGTGGGCCGGCCGCTTCTCTCGGGCGTCCAGGTCGACACGATGCGCTTCCTGACCGAGCTCATCGCGTGGGTGCTCGCGGCCGACGTGGTCGCGATCTCGCTCTTCGTCTTCTCGAGCCGCCCTCTTCATTCGATCGCCTTCCTCCTGCCGGTGATCACGGCCGGCGTTTTCGCGGCGACGATCGGCCTCAGTTCGAAACTGGCGCCGCTCTTGGGCGGATTACTCATGACGTCGCACCTGCTGACGAGCGCTTCGCTCCTCGGCTCGTCGCTCGTCGCCATGCTCCTCGGCCACGCCTACCTCCGGAACGCGGGGATGTCCTTCGAACCCCTCACGCGCCTCGCGATGATGTTCCTCGGTTCCGCGATCGCGAAGACGGCGGTGAGCCTGATCTTCCTCGCGTCCCAACAGCGGCGGTGGTGGCCCAGGCTCTTCGACGACTTCGACGGCATGCTGGTGCTCACCCGCGTCGTGGCGGGACTCGCGGTACCGATCCTGTTCGCCGGGATGGCCCTTTCCTGCGCGAAGTCGCGCGCGAACCAGTCCGCGACGGGGATTCTCTACGGGGCCGTGATTTTCGTCCTCGCCGGGGAGCTCATCTCGATGTACATGACGTTCGGCCGGGGGAGCTGGCTGTGAAGGTCGTCGTCCCGTGCGAACAATGCCTCGCGATGCTGCGCTTCGACGCTTCGGCGGTCCCGGCGAACCTCGCGTGCCGCCGCTGCGGCGCGGGTCGTTCGGTCGCGCCGTCGGAATCGGTCCGGACGGCCAACAGGCTCGACCTATGCCCGGTCTGCGGGTCGGGGTACTTCTACCGCGAGAAGGACTTCAACGCCTGGGCGGGCGGCGCGATCATCGTCGCGGCGATCGCGGGTTTCCTTTTCATGGCCGACCGCGACATCGCGATCGCCTTGGGGATCCTCCTCGGCGCGGCGGCGCTGGATTTCGTCGTCTACCTCCTCGTACCCTTCCGGTACGTCTGCTACCGCTGCCTCGCCTCGATGCGCGGCGCGGTCCAGGACCCCGCGATCGGGCCGTACGATCTCGGGACGGCGGGGCGGTTCGCGGACGACTACGAGAAGGAACGCGACCGGACGAGAAAATGAACCTCGCGGAGCAGATAAAGACCCGGGCGCGGGAGCTCGGCTTCGAAAAGGCCGGGATCGCCCGGGTCGGCCCGCTTCCCCGGGCCGCCTTCCTTCGCGAGTGGCTCGCGCGCGCCTACCAGGGCGACATGAACTACATGGCACGCGACCCGGAACGCCGGGAGGACCCGTCGCGGTACGACCCCGGGGCGAAGTCGGTCGTCTGCGTCGCGCAGAACTACTACACCGGGCCCCGGCCCCCGGCCGCCCCCTCGGAAGGGGTGATCTCCCGCTACGCCTGGGGGAGGGACTATCACGATGTCCTCGGGGAGCGGCTGGACCGCCTGCGGGAGTTCATCGCCTCGCGCGGTCACCGGGCGCGGGTCTGCGTGGACACCTCCGCCGTGCTCGAGAAGCTGTGGGCCCGGGCGGCCGGACTCGGCTGGCAGGGGAAGCACTCGAACCTGATCGCCAAGGACCTCTCGTCCTGGTTTTTCATCGGCGAGATCCTCGTGGACGCCGAGCTGGAGCCCGACCGGCCCTTCGAGCGGGACCATTGCGGGACGTGCTCGCGGTGCATCGACGTCTGCCCGACCCGGGCCATCGTGGCGCCGTACGTCCTCGACGCGCGCCGCTGCATCTCGTACCTGACGATCGAGCATCGGGGGCCGATCGCGCGCGAGCTGCGGCCGCTCATGGGCAATCTCATTTTCGGCTGCGATCTATGCCTCGATGTGTGCCCGTGGAACCGGTTCGCGCAGGTGACGCGGGATCCCGCCTTCGAGCCGCGGCCGGACCTTTCGGCGCCGCGCCTCGTGGAGTTCCTTGGAATGACCGACGCGGAGTTCCGGCGCCGCTTCAAGGGCAGCCCGATTCTCCGGGCGAAGCGAGGCGGATTCCTGAGAAACGTCTGCATCGCGCTCGGCAATTCGGGCGATCTTTCGGTGATTCCCGACCTGGTGGAGAAGGGCCTTGGCGACTCCGACCCGCTCGTACGGATGCACGCCGCCTGGGCGCTCGGGAGACTGGGCGCGGCCGAGCCTCTTGGCTCCCGGGAGGCGATCGAGACGGACACCGGCGTGCGGCAGGAGATCGAAACCGCTCTTCAGGACCTGCGCCCGATGAACAGCCCGTAGTCCTCCTGCCCGTCGTCATCCTCTTGGTGGAGCAGTTCCTTCAGCTTCGGGAATAGCGAGGGGACTTCGCCCGGCTCCAGGCAGTATTGGGCCGGAAGCTCCGGGATGTACTTCAGGTGTCCGATCCGGTGGGTCATGAAGAAAAGGGTGCCGCCGGGCTTGAGCAGAGTCGGAAGTCGGCGCGCGGCGTCGCGATCGAGGAAGTAGGTGCACACCACGGTGTCGAAGGTCGCGGGTCGAAAGGGGAGGAAGAGGGCGTCGGCCTGCACCAGTGTCAGATCGGCGCGAAGCTCCGCGGCCCGTTGACGGGCCCGCCGGATGGCGTTGTCGGAGAGGTCGCACGCGACGACTTTCCAGCCCCCGAGCGCCAAGATCGCCGCGTTCTCGCCGGCGCCCGCGGCGACGTCGAGCGCCCGTCCCGGCGCCAGCCGGTCCCGGTACATGATGAGCCGGACGTTCGCGCCGTGGCCCGCGTGGCCGCTGGCGTGCTTCGCGTTCCATCGCTCGCGGTCCGGATTCATCGGGCTCTGGCTTGAAGCTTGAAGCTCGGAGCTTGAAGCTACTTCTCCTTCATCTCCTCTTCGACCCTCTTCAGCTCCTCCTCGGTCACCTTCTCCAGCTCCTTCTTCACGAGCGCCTCGCGCTCCTCGATGGGCTTCGCCACGGGGAAGCCCTCCCAGACCACCTTGCCGTCCGTTCCGATGAGGAAGGAGGCGGCATATCCCTTCACGCCGTAGGCGGTGCAGGTCTTCGCGTCATCGTCCCATGCGACGGGGTACTTGACGCCGCCCTTCTCGACGGCCGCCTTCAGCTTGTCGAAGGTGTCGTCGTTGCCATTGTCGATGTCGACGATGGCCAGCCCCTTCTTGCGGTAGGCTTCGTCCCACTTGACCAAGTGGGTCTTCATCTGCCTGCAGGAAGGTCAGCCGAGGAAACTGAACTCCAGCCAGACCACCCGCCCCTTCAAGGCGGCCAGCTTCACCGCCTCCTTGGCGTTGAACCAGTGCTCCTTGGGGATCGCCAGCTCGGGGGGTTCCTTCCCCTTGTACGAGTTGGTGTAGATCTTCTCCTCCTGCGCGAAGGCCACACCCGCCAGGAGGAACGCGGCGGCGGCGAATCTCATGGATCCCTCCTTGATCGATGGCGCCCATTCTACTCCGCGCCGGGCCGGTCTGATAGAATAGGGTCATGGAGCGCCCCATCCTGCGCGACGCCCATGGCCGGCAGATCCGGAACCTCCGCATTTCCGTCACCGACCGGTGCAACTTCCGGTGCATCTACTGCATGCCGAAGGATCCGCACTGGATGCCGCACGAGAGCATCATGACGTTCGAGGAGATCGTGCGGTTCGCGCGGATCGCGATCTCGACCGGGATCGAGAAGATCCGGCTCACCGGCGGCGAGCCCACGGCGCGCAAGGACTTCCCGAAACTCGTCGCGATGATCGCGCCCCTCGAGGGGCTCCGGGACCTGTCGGTGACGACGAACGGCATGCTCCTCAAGAAGCTCGCTCAGCAACTCTGGGACGCGGGCCTCCGCCGCATCAACGTCAGCCTCGACACCCTGAAAGAGGAGAAGTTCGTCCACATCGCCCGGCGCGACGCCTTTCCGGAGGTCATGGCCGGGATCGAGGAGGCGCGGCGCGTCGGCTTCTCGCCCCTGAAGATCAACATGGTCGTGATGCGGAACCACAACGAGGACGAAGTGGGCGCCTTCGCGCGGCTCTCCCGCGAGGGCCCGTTCCACGTGCGCTACATCGAGTTCATGCCGCTCGACGGCGACGGGCTCTGGTCGAGGGACAAGGTCGTCCCCGCCCAGGAGATCCTCGACCGAATCCGCGCGGAAGTGGGCGACCTGGAGACGGCGAGCGAGGGGACCCTGAGCGATCCCGCCCGCCTCTTCCGGTTCAAGGACGGCAAGGGGGACATCGGGGTCATCGCGAGCGTCTCCGAGCCTTTCTGTTTCGCCTGCGACCGGATCCGCATCACGGCGGACGGCAAGATCCGCACGTGTCTCTTCTCTCACACCGAAACGGACGTCCTGGGCATGATGCGCGGCGGCGCGGATGACGCGACGATCGCGCGGACCGTCGTGGACGCCGTGTGGAAGAAAGAGGCGGGCCACGGGATCAACGATCCCGGATTCCTCCAGCCGAAACGGGCCATGTACGCCATCGGAGGGTGAGCCCCATGAAGGTCGCGACGCAGGTCGTCATCTACGGCAAGGAAGGTTGACCCTACACGCAATCCGCGCGTGAGGATTACGCGAAGCGCGGCATTCCGGCCACCTACATCGACGTCAGGAAGGACCCCGAAGGCCTCAAGGCGATGCTCCGCCACTCCAAGGGCCAGCGCACCGTTCCGGTAATCGTCGAGCAGGGGGTCGTGACGGTCGGCTATGGAGGGGGAGGTTGAGGCGTGTGACTCGCGCCCGTGAGGCGCTCGTCAACTTCAGGCCGGGTCTTCCGCTATGCCGCGGTCGAGCATGTTCAGTTCGATGAGCTGCATCCGCTCCCCGCACGCGTCGGTCATCGCCTTCACGAGATACCACTTCAGCGTGAGGATCGAGGGGAGCGTCGTCCCCACGGTGGGCCCCTCGTAGCGGGCCATGACCCGCGGGCCCTTCACATCCTGAACGTGGATCCGCACGCCGTTCAACGCATAGAGGGGCTCGATCAGGTCGCGGAGTAACTTGACGAGGATCGTCCGCTTTTCGGCGTCGGACACCACCGCCGGACGCGATTTTGTCCCGCGGCCGCCGTGGAGCCGGTCGAGGATGGCTTGCACGTCGTCGTAGCACGAGGAACATCCCCCGGCCGCGTTCGTTCGCGCCGTCACCTCCTCGACCGTCCGGAGATTCCCCTCCCCGATCGCGTCGAGGATCTCCCCCTCGGTGACCTGGTAGCA
>DASXTT010000152.1:0-12013 GCA_036505255.1 Planctomycetota bacterium
TCAAGCCGCAACCAGGGGTTTACGTTGATCGAGCTTCTCCTCGTGGTGGTCATCATCGGCATTCTTGCGGCGATCGTCGTCCCGCGGCTGACGGGCCGCACGGAAGAGGCGCAGATCGGCGCCACGAAGGCGACGATGACGAACATCCGGACGTCGCTCGGGCTCTACGAGACCGACAACGGCAAATTCCCGACGCAGGACCAGGGCCTGATGGCGCTCATCGTGAAGCCGACGGCCGCGCCGGAGCCCAAGAAATGGCGCAAGTACCTCGAGACCAGCGAGGTTCCGAAGGACGCTTGGAGCAACGAGTTCGCCTACAAGAACCCGGGCGAGAAAAACACCGACGGATACGACCTCGTCTCGGCCGGCCCCGATGGGACGATGGGAAATGAAGACGACATCGTCATGCCTTGAGGATGCGCGAGGAAGCTGAAGCGTGAACCATGCGGGCGGATAGCTCAGTTCTCAGACTTCAGACTTCAGACTTCAGCGGGAAGCCGGAAGCCGGCCGCCGGCGGCTGGAAGCGGGATTTACCCTCTACGAGATCGTCGTCGTCCTCATCGTCTTCCTCGTCGTCTCGGCCGTCCTCGTTCCGGCGTTCACCGGTTTCCTTCCGTCGGTGCGCGTGAGGAAGGCGGGGGACGGACTCCTCGCCACCTTCGGCAAGGCGCGGTTCGACGCGGCGCTCACGGCCCGCCGCCTGCGCGTCGTCTTCGCGAAGGGCGAGGCGCCCTCGTACCGGATCATGTACGAGCCCGACCCCATGAACGAGCCCTCGACTTTCCGCGCGTTTCCCGGGGAGTGGGGGACGAAGACCGAGCTGCCGGACGGGGTCTCCTTCGAGTCGATCGATGGATCGGAGACCGACCCGCAGACGTCCGAAGAGTATCTCGAGTTCTCCCCCGACGGGACCGCGCCCGCGGCCACGATCGTCCTCGCCCACGAGAACGGCGAGAAGGTGACGCTGGAGGTGGATCCCGCCGACGGCCGCGCCCGCGTCGTCGAGCCGGAGGAGGAGAAGCCGTGATCCGCCTTCGTCCTGATCCTGTCTCTTCCGATCAGTTCCTGTCTGGACTTCGGCGGGATGTTGGCCGGTTCCACGCGGGATTCACGCTCATCGAAGTTCTCGTGGCGCTCGTCGTCGTCACCACGGCGCTGACCATCGTGGCCCAGGGTTTCCTGACGGGAGGCCGGGCTTCCGTCGCCTCCCAGCACGAAACGGTGGCCGTGTTCCTGGCCGAATCCAAGATGGCGGAGATCGATCTGGGAATCGTTTCCACCCAGTCGTCAACTTCGGGGACCTTCGAGCCCGAACAGCCCGACTTTTCTTGGAAGACCGAGGTGGAGACCACGACCGTGACGGGGCTGACGAAGCTCACCCTGACGGTGACTTGGAAGGAGCGCGAGGAGGAGCGGACGTTCGTCCTGACGCGGCTCATCATGGAGCGGACAACCCAATGAAGAGCTTCCAGCTCCCGGCTTCCAGCTTCCAGCCGGAAGCTCCCGGCCGGGAGTCCCGAGGCGGTTTTACGCTCATTGAGCTCCTCGTTGCTCTCACTATTTTCTTGATCGTGGTCAGCGCGAGCTACGCGCTTTTCGACGGCGGGCGGAACCTCGCGGCGCGGGGGGAGTACCACGCCCACCGCTTCCAGGCCGCGCGCGCGGCCCTTCGGGCGATCGAGTCCGACCTCAAGGGAGTCTTCCAGGGCGGCCCTTACGACGCGGGCTTCATTGGAAAGCACGGCGGCACCGAGGAACTCCCCCTGGACTCTCTCGAAGCCGTCGCCTTCAACAATCAGCCCAAACTCGCCACGCCGGCCACCACGACCCTCTCCGACCCGCCGCCGAAGGAGTTCGACATCTCGCGCGTGGCCTACTCGATCGACGACCTCGACACCACGAAGGAAAAGGGCCTCGTCCGCCAGCGGACAAAGCTCGTCCCCGAGGTCGTCACCGTCAAGGACCCCGAGGAGGGGCTCGAGGAGATCTCGCCCGACGTCGTCGGGCTGCGCCTGCGATACTACGACGGGTCGGACTGGCTCGACACGTGGGACTCGACGACCTCCCGCACGCTGCCCAAAGCGATCGAGGTGACCGTCCACGTGAAGGCCGCCTTCCGCGAGCAGGAGGAGATCGAGGCTTTCTCCACGAAGATATTCCTTCCGGTCGCGGCCTCGACCTCGCGGTGAATCCCATGACGAACACAAGAGGAAGGCGCCGGGACCGGGGGATCGCGCTCATCGTGGTCCTCTTCCTGAGCGCCGTGCTCACCCTGCTCATGTACAGCTTCCTCCAGGAGATGCAGGTCGAGTACAGCCTCGCGACCTCGTGCGGCCGCGAGGCGCAGGCGCGGCAGATCGCCTGGAGCGCCGTCGAGAAGGCGATCGCGGTCCTCGCCGCGGACAGGACCTCCGTCGCGGGCCCCTCCAGCCCCTGGTTCGACAAGCCCGACGAGTGGTACGAGATCGAAGTGGGTGACGGCGTCTTCTCGGCGATCCGCATGAGCGCCGACGCGGAGGGGAAGCTCCGCTACGGGATCGTCGACGAGGCGTCGAAGCTCAACCTCAACGTCGCGCCGCGCTCGGCCCTCATGAAGCTCCCGAAGGTGACCGACGAGATCGCGGATTCCATCCTCGATTGGCGCGACGCCGACGACTCGGCGCTCGCGAACGGCGCGGAGAACGCGTACTACCAGGCCCTGCCCCAGCCCTACAAGTGCAAGAACGCGCCGTTCGACACGGTCGAAGAGCTCCTGCTCGTGCGGGGCGTGACCCCGGAGATCCTCTACGGCGAGGACTGGAACCAGAACGGCATCCTCGACGCGAACGAGAACGACGGGGACAAGTCCCCGCCCGCCGACAATGCCGACGGCGTTCCCGACTTCGGCCTCATCGCCTTCCTGACCGTCCATTCGAGCGACCGCAACGTCCGGAACGACGGCACCGCCAGGATCAACGTGAATACGGCGACCCCGGAGCAGATCCAGCAGGGCCTCGAACTCAGCGCCCAGGAGCTCCAGCGGGTCATCGCCGCCCGGACCGCCTTCGGACAGAACGGATTTCCGACGGTGGCCCATCTCGTGCCTTCGATTCCACTCGAAAAGTGGAAGCAGATCGTCGACCGGGTGACGGTCAGCGCGGCCCCGACCCTTCCGGGGCTCGTCAACGTGAACACGGCCCCGAAGAAGATCCTGGAGATGCTCCCCAGCCTGACCGCCGACGACGTCTCCAAGCTGGCCTCCCACCGAACCCAGGAGGGGGCGGAACTGTCCACTATAGGCTGGCTGGCCGACTTGCTGCCGCCGGAGAAGCTCCAGGCGGTGGCCGGGTTCGTGACCACGCGGGCGTTCCAATTCCGGCTCGACATCGTGGCGCGGATCGGGCCGAAGTCCGAGCGGGCGGCCACGGCGACCTCCGTGAAGTCGCTCGATGCGTCCGCCCCGCCGCCCCCCGCCCGGGTGATCCGGAGGCTGGCGGTGGTGATCGACCGCTCGGGGCCCGCGCCCCGCGTGGTCTATTCACGGGACATCAGCCGGCTCGGGCAGCCGTATCCAATCGAAGAGCCTGCGGAGAACTAGGGATGAGGTCGATAACTCGATAGGGGTATATGGGCTCTGTCACCGCTGTTTTTCTCGGCGATCGCACGCTCGGCGTGGTCGCGGGCCGCCTCGCCGCCAAGGGCGTGGAGCTGACCCACGCGGCCTCCGTGCCGTTGCCCGAGGACTTCGCCGCGCGCGACCTCGACGGGCAGGCGGGGGCGATCCGCGAAGCCCTGAACGAAGCGGGCGGAGGGGTCAGGTCGTGCGTCCTGGTCCTCCCCCGTCCGCTCGCCATCCTCCGCACCTTCACGCTCCCCCCGGGCTCGCCCGAGGAGCTGCAGAGCATGATCCGGTTCCAGCTTGAGAAGGACCTTCCCCTGCCCCTCGACCAGGTGCGGTACACCTACGCGACCGCGCTCGAGGACGGGAAAGTCCGGGTGACCGCGGTGGCCGTCCCCATCGAGGCGCTGGACAAGCGCCTGGCCGCGCTCGAAAAGGCCGGGCTCCGGGTCACCGGCGCCGTGGTCAGCTCCTTCGGGCTCATCCGGCTCGTGCCGCCGGGCCTCCTCGACGGCGGGTCGCTTCTGCTGAACATCGCCGACGGGTCGGCCGAGATCCTCATCGCCGAAGCGGGCCGCCTCCAGCTCTCCCGCAATTCACCGATGCGGGAACTCGACTCCGACGCCCTTGCCGCCGAGATCGATCGCGCGATGCTCTCGAACACGACGCGGGAGGTCGGGTCGGAGGTGAGGCGGATCCTCGTGGCGGGCGAGGGGGAGGCCGCCGAGCGGGTGGTCACGGAGATCCAGCGGAGAATCCCCGCCGCCTCCGTGAAGGTGGCCGTGCCCAACGGGACCGTGACGCGCCGTCCCGACATCCGGATCACGACCGAGTCCGCGGCGGCCGCCGGGGTGCTCCTGGGCCTGCTTCAGCCGGGTCCCGCGCTCCCCGACCTCCTGAGGCCGCCCGTCGTCCGTCGGGCCATGAGATTCCGCAGGGCCCACAAGATCGGCGCCGGCGCGGGGATCCTGCTCGCGGCCCTCGTGACCTGGTCCCAGATCGCGCTGGCGGGGCGCCGGTCCGAGCTCGCGGGCCTCCAGGCGCAGCTGGCGACGGTCAAGCCGAAGGGGGACGCCGTCGACCGGATGCGGAACGAGATCCGGACGCTCCAGCAATGGCAGGACCGGCGGTTCTCGTGGATCGACCTCTTCGACCAGCTCCAGCAGCGCCTCCCCGGCGCGAAGATCCACCTCGCGACCATGACCATCGACGAGGCCGGGGTCCTGGCGCTGAAGGGGAAGGCGAAGGACAAGAGCGACGTGATCGAATTCACGACGGAACTCCAGAAGGTGACCGCCTTCGCGGAGGTCGCGTCGGACGGCATCCGGCCCAACAGCGACGCGAAGAGCGAATACACCCAGGATTTTTCGCTCCGGATCACCCTGGCCGATCTGGCGCCTCCCAAGAAGGACAAGAAGCCGGCCAAGCCGGCCTCCAACGGGAAGAAGTGAGCGATGGATAGACGGCAGAAGATCCTGGCGACCCTCGTGGCCGTCCTCCTGGCGGGATTCATCCTGGACAAGTTCGCCCTGAGCCCCTGGCTGACGGCCATGGCCTCGGTGCAGAAGGAAATCGAGCAGGTCCGTTCCGACCGGATCTCCGCCCAGGAGAAGGCCAAGCGGGAGCCCGAGGTCGCCGCGGAGTGGAACGCCCTCCGGGACCGGCTCAAGGCGGTGAAGGGCGAAGAGGCTTCGAACCGCCTGGCCGCTTTCGTCGACCAGCTCATCAAGAAGTACGACCTGAAGAAGTCCTCGCTCTCCCCGGACCCCAACCCCCGCCTCGTGGGGAACAACGCGTTCCGGGAGCACGCGCTGAGCGCGACGTTCCAGTGCGGCTGGGAGGGATTCGTCCGGCTCTTGATAGACCTCCACAACACGGAGGATTTCGTGAAGCTCCAGCGGATCAACGTCCAGTCCCACTACCTGGTCGAAAAGGAAAGTTATCTCGACGTGACCCTGCGCCTGAGCACGGTGGCCCCCGTCACGGCCGGAGGCGGAAAATGAGCGCGATCCTCGCCCTCCTCGTCCTGCTCGCGGTCCAGGAGAACGATCCGAAGCGCGCCCTCGACGCGGCCCTCGGGATGCCGGGCCTCGCGAAGCCGCAGCAGGTGAAGGAGGCGCCGCCCCCGGCGTCGTTCACCGCCGGCCGGGAGAAGCGGACCGCCGACGACTACCAGGGGCTCCTCGACCACAACGTCTTCTCCCCCCCCCGCAAGAGGGAACCGCCCAAGACCGCGGAGGGCGCGAAGCCGCCGGAGGGGCCGAAATCGAGGATCTATGTCCTGACCGGCATCGTCTTCAACAGCGCCGAGAAGCGGTACGAGGCCCTCATCGAGGAACGGGCCGGGAAAGAGGCGAAGTTCTACAAGGCCGGCGACTCGGTCGCGGGCGGGACCCTCTCCGAGATCACCCTCGAGCAGGTCACCCTCATCCGCGGCGGAGCGCCCACCATCCTCAAGATGAACGACAGCGTGACGGTGGAGGGAGGCGCGTCGGCCGAAACCCCCGCCAAGGTCGAGGAGCCGGGCGAGGTCGAGAAGGCCCGGGAGCGGCTGAAGAAAAGGCACCGGCGGGAGTCGGTTCCGGACGAGGCGGAAGACGAAGCCGGTGAAAGGAAAAAGCCGAAGTAATATAAGAGTACAGCCGGGTCCATTCACGGGCGATGGAACCTGCGGCCTCGTGTGCGGAAAACTGGAACGGCGGCGATTTCGGATTGTGGATTGCGGATTGTGGAAGAGATCCCGAACCGGGATCCGCCCAAAATCCAGAATCCAAAATCCGGAATCGGTGGATAAGGCCGGATAGGCCTCCGGAGGGCTGAACCCCGGACGGGCCCCGTTTGTCTCAGGAAGAGAACAAACCCTTGCGGAGATCTGCCATGCATCGCTGGACTGCGGCCGGAACCCTGCTCGCGGCGTTCTTGTTGGTCGGCCTTCCCGGCTGGACGCAGGACCAGCCCGCGGGGGAGAAGCGCCTCGAGTTCAAGTTCCGCGACGCCTCGGTGGACAAGGTCCTCGAGTACGTCTGCAAGCAGATGGGCTGGACGCTCACCTATAGCGACAAGGCCAAGGCCGAGGGGACGATCACGGCGTACAACGAATCGCTCGTCCCGGAAAGCAAGGTCGTCGATTTCCTCAATACCGCGCTCCAGAAGTCGAAGGTCCAGGTCTTCCAGTTCGAGGGGGTCCTCAAGGTGGTCACGGAGGAGGAGGCGAAGAAGGGGAAGTACAACATCGACTTCGGCGACGACCCGACCAAGATCCCGATCAACGACACGGTCCGGACGTGGATCTATCCCCTCCGCAACGTGAACATCGACGAGATCGAGAAGAAGCTCAAGGAGATCGTCGAGGAGGACGGCGTCCGGGCCGCCTTCAGCCCCTACTCGAACAGCGTCGTCATGACGGGCAAGGGCGCCAGCATCTACCGCGTGGCCCGCATCCTCAAGATCGTGGACGTGCAGGCCACGGAGCGGCTCGAGGTGCGCCTCTTCAAGCTCCGCCACGCGGACGCGCAGGAGACGGCCAAGCTCCTGAACGACGTCTTCAAGAAGCCGGAGGCCTCCGCCGGAGGCGGCGGCAACCCGTGGGCGCAGATGGCCCAGATGATGGGCGGCGGCGGACAGAGAAGCCAGGGCCCCCAGCCCCGCTCCCTGGCGAGCGAGATGTTCCGCCTCACCGCCGACGTCCGCACGAACGCCGTGGTGGCGACGGCGACCAGGGAAAACCTGGACATGATCGACGGGATCATCAAGCAGCTCGACGGCGAGGCCGCCGAGGCGGTCCGCCTCAAGCTCTATCCCCTGCGGTACGCGGACGCCAAGGAAGTCGCCGCCGTCATCGCGAAAATCTACGAGGACGAGGCGGCCCAGTCCCGGCAGGCGAACCGGAATCAGCGCAACATCCCGATCTGGATGGGCGGCGCCCCGCAGATCGGCCAGGACCCCGCGGGGGCCACGCGCGAAGTGCGCGCCGTCGCGGACGTCCGCAGCAACTCCGTCGTCGTCGCGGCGAACGAGGGCAACCTGAGGACGGTCGACGACCTGATCGCCAACCTCGACCGCCAGCTCACGGACATCCTCCGCATCAAGATCTACGAGCTGAAGAACGCGGATCCCACGGGGCTGGTGACGATGCTCCGCGAAATGTTCCGGCCGCAGATCACGGCGACGCAGAACGCCGGCCGGCCCCAGCAGCAGCAGCAGGGCAACCAGAACCCCTTCGTGTTCGGCAACCGGTCCTCGACCGGCGCGGGCAGCAACGTCCTCGCCCCGAGCATGGAGATGGAGATCGCCGCCGACACCCGCACGAGGTCCGTCATCGTCAAGGCGAGCGAGGATTACATCGGGGTCATCGACGAGATCGTCTCCCAGCTCGACCGCAACCCGACGGAGACGATGAGCACCTACGTCATCGACCTCCGGAACGCCAAGGCGGCCGATGTGGCCCAGGTGCTCCAGCAGCTGCTCCGGGGCGGCACGACCTCGACGGGGAACCGCACGAACCAGAACACGAACACGACCAACCGGAACGCGAACACGAACAGCCGCCCGGCCACGCGCCAGGGCGGCGGGGCCAGCACGCGCAACCTCGGCCCGCTCCCGGACCAGGATCCGACCCCTCCCCCGGGCCAGGAGCCGCCCGCGCCCTCCCAGGAGACCCCGGAGCAGGAGGAGGCGCGCCGCGCCATCGAGGGCCAGGCGGACGTGCAGGCCGACGCCGCGACGAACTCGCTCGTCATCCGCACCTCGCCGCGCAACCTCGAGGCGATCCGGAGCATCATCCAGAACCTCGACCGGGCCCGCCCGCAGGTCCTAATCAAGGTGCTCATCGCCGAGGTCACCCTCGACAAGGACACGCGCTTCGGCGTCGAGGGGTTCTGGGAGAACAAGTTCCGGGTGAACGGCGACGCGATCACCCAGCGCCACGGCACCGACTTCGACCTGCCCACGCAGGGGCTCGCGACCCTCCTCACGGGCGACGAGATGAAATTCGCCCTCAACGCCTTCGCCGATGAGGGAAAACTCAAGGTCCTGGCGACGCCGCGGATCCTCGTCCTCGACAATGAAACGGCGAACATCAACGTCGGCAAGGAAGTCCCGCGCATCACGAACTCGACGATCAACGAGCTCGGCAACACGGTGAACACGGTCCAGTACGAGTCGGTCGGCATCCTCCTCGAGGTGACCCCCCACATCAACTTCGACGGCCTCGTGACGATGGACGTCCACCCCGAGATCTCGGACATCGCCCCGGCCTCCGAGGCGGTCGTCATCACCCCGGGGGCGACCTCGCCGACCTTCAACGTCAACTACGCGAACACGACGGTCGCCGCGCGGACCGGCCAGACGGTGGTCATCGGCGGCCTGATCCGCGAAAGCGAGTCGAACACGGTTTCCAAGGTGCCCATCCTGGGCGACATCCCGATCCTCGGCCTCCTCTTCTCCAACACGATCAAGCAGACGGTGAAGCGCGAGCTGATGATCTTCCTGACGCCGCTCGTCTCCTACACGTCGGCCCAGCTGGAGGAGATCACCGAGCTCGAGAAGGCGAAGCTGAAGCTCATCGACGACAGCGACGTGGAGGACGGCGGCGACCGGTGGCTCGAGAGGATCCGGAACTAGGGGTGAGCCGACTCTGATCCTGTAGTTTGAGAAAGGACTTTTCATGCGCCGGGCGCCGTTTCAACTGGCACATTCGTCGTGGTCGAACCACTAGCTCCATGAAGCGATTCTTCCTCGCCGGTCCCCTGTTCCTCCTGGCCGCCTGCGCTTCCCGGCCGATCGAGGAGGTCAACGCCGAGCAGTCCGCCCTGCTCCGGGAGGAGGGCGACGCCGCGCTCAAAGAGGGGGACTGCGACCGGGCGATCGACATCTACACCCGCGCTCTCGAGCTGAACCCCGGGGCCGCCGATACGTGGTACCGGCGCGGCAATGCTTTCACGAAGCACCCCCCCTCTCCCGACGAGCCGAACCGCAAGCGCGAATGGCTGCGCCTGGCCGAGGCGGACTACTCGGCGGCGGTCCGGCTCAACCCCGCCCACCGCGACGCCCTCTTCAACCGCGCCATGATCCGCCTGAAGATGAAGCGGTACATCGATGCCGCCAAGGACCTCGTCGAGTGCACCCGGATCGACCCGCGCGACCCCGAGCCGGAATTCATCCTGGGCCACATCTACCTCCACCGGCTCGAGGACCAGCAGATCATGGCGATGGAGCACTACGACAAGTACGTCGCGCTCGGCGGGACCGACCCCGAGGCGGTGAAGCTGGTCCGTGAATGGCGCGAGCTGAAGAAGTCGATGGTCGGCTCCAACGGCGGGACCGCTCCGAAGGGACCCACGGCGGAGGACGAAGAGGCGGCGAAACAGCTCCACGCGAAGGTGCTGACGCTCATCCCGAAGGGCGAGGAGCAGCGGCCGGAGATCGCCCGGCTCCTCGTGGAACTGACCACGAAATACGCCCAGACGAAGTACGTCAAGGACAACGAGAAGGGGTTGAAGGCGCTCCTGAACGCGTTCCGTCCGCGCGATCCCGAAAAGAAGTAGTTCCCCCCGGAGCACGACCGTGCTCAAGACCGTCCTGCCCGCGCTTGCCGCGTTCCTGTTCCTTCAAGACGCCGAGCTCGACGCGGCCTTGAAGGCCGATCGCGCCCGCATCGCCGCCAAGAAACCCCTCACCCGCGACGAAACCCGGGCCTATCGCGCCGTCGCTCCCCGGTTTTCACCCGACAAAGTCCGATTCCGGCTCAAGGCGATCCCGCTCTCCTTCGCCGACGCGCCGGCCTCCCGCGGCGACCTCCGCGCGGCGCTGCTCGATCCGCTGGCCGCCTACTATCGCGGGCAGTCCTGCGGGGTCTTCGAGCTGGAGTCGGCGCTCCTGGAGGCGCGCGGGGCGGGCGTCCCCCGGTCCGAGCTGGCCGCCGCGGCCGCGGGCTCGGCCGCCGAGCAGAAGATCGTCGGGCGGGTCCTGAAGACGGAAGACCTGGAGGGGGCGGACGCCTTTCTCCTGATCGCGGCGGGCGGGATCGGATCGCCGAAGACCGGGCTCTGGCCCCACGAATCGACGATCCGCCTCGGCGGAAAGACGGTCGACTACGTCCTGCTCCCGGAGACGGGCGACCACCGGTGGTTCGGAATCGCGGCCCACGAGACGGGCCACCTGCTCAAGCTCGAAGACAAGTACGGGGACCGCGAGGCGAAGGTCGGGCGGTGGTGCCTGATGGGGACGGGCTACCTCGACGCCACGAAGGAGGACCCGCGGCCGGGGCCGCTCTGCGCCGTCTGCCGCGAGGCGCTCGGATGGATCCCGCCCCTCGTCCACGACACCGCGTCCGAGGGGGCCTACAGCCTCGCGCCGGGACTCGCCGCCGTGAAGGTGCCGGTGAACAAGGACGGGAAGGAGGCGGTCGTCCTCGAGTTCCGCGGCCGGGCGCTGCTCGTGTGGCACACGGGCGGCGGGCGGCCGATCGAGCTCGCCGCCATCCTGCCGACGGAAGCCCGGGACCGCCTCACCCCGTGGTCCGATCCCCCCTTCCGCGCCCGCACCCTGGGCGCCTCGAACGTCTGGATCACCGACGTGCGGGTCCAGGAGGGGAAGGCATGGTTCCGGCTCGGCCCCTCCGGGGACCTCACGCCGCTCGAGGAGCTCCGCCGCGCCCGCGTCGGGCGGGAACTGGGGAAGTGACGGCGCCCACCTACTCGAAGAGACTCTCCACGGCCAACTCCAGACCGGGGAGCAGATCCGTGACCAGGGCCTGATCTCCCTTTCGGTACCCGGCGGGTTCGTAGCGATTCCCCGAGAGCTTCAGGATTTGCACGCTCCGGTCGGCGGGGTCGACGATCCAGTACTCCCCCACTCCGTTGCGCGCGTACAGGTCGCGCTTCACGATCAGGTCGCGCTCCGGGTGCGAGGGCGAGAGGACTTCCACGAGCAGGTCGGGCACGCCCCGGACCCAGTCCTGGATGATGGCGAGGTTTTCCCGTCGGACGAAAATCAGATCAGGCTCGACGATGTCCCCGGACGGCAGATGGACATCCATCGGGGAGAGAACGACTCGGCCGAGCTTCCTGGGATGAGCGAAGGCGCGGATCTCGGCGGACAAATTGAGAATCACCCCTTGGTGGGGCACGCGCGGGGCCGCGGACATGAAAATCTCCCCGTCGATCAGCTCGGCAAGCGTGCCTTCGGGGAGCTTCATGAAGTCGTCGACCGTCTTTCTCGGTCGCGTCTTGAGATCGGCCATCGATCCCATCTTACTTCCGAATATCGAATCTCGAATTCAGAATCTCGGGTCGCCTCAATGAGCTCGTTTGAGGATCCCGAAATTCGAGATTCGCTCCGTGATGCGTGATGCGTAATGCGAAATGCGTGATGCCGGATGCTTGACTACAGACTTGCCTTGAAGAACTCCACGA
>DASXTT010000153.1:0-8464 GCA_036505255.1 Planctomycetota bacterium
AAGGGCCGCCGGCGCGAACCGGCGGCCCTTCCGGGCCTTGCGTCGCTTCTGCCGGCTTACTGAGGCTCCGGCGAACTGCCGTTCGACACCTCGTTGCCGGCGTTGCCGTTGCTCTCTCCGCCGCCACCGCCGCCCGAGGGCTCCGGCGACGTGCCGTTCGACACTTCGTTCCCGGCATTGCCGTTGTCCGAGGGACCGAAGCCGCTCGGGGCAATGCGCGCCTCGAGTTCCTCGATCGCGAGTTTCCTGAGCTCCATGATTCACCTCCAAAGGTCGATGGAGGGCGCTCCGCCGAAGCGGCGGAGCGCCCCTTGAACGCCGTCTAGTTGCCGGTCGACACCTGGCCGCCGGTGCCTTCGTTGCCCGGGTTGTTCGTGTTGTTGAGGGGCGGGTTGTTGTTGTCGGGGGTGTCGCCCATGCCGCTGGGGGCGATCCGGGCTTCCAGCTCCTCGATCACGAGTTTCTTCTTCTCGTCCATGTCATCACCTCCGTTGCGGAGTCACGGGCGCCCCGCCGCCGCGGCGGAGCGCCAACGGGGCTGGCCCCCGCCGGCTCCGCGGCCGGCGGGGGGCCGCAAACTGCCTTACGGCTTCGGACTAGGGCTGACCGCCGTCGCCCGTGTTGTTCTGGCCGTTCTGGTCGCCGCTGCCCGAGTTGCCGGGCCCGCCTCCCCAGTCGCCCTGGCCCGGGGGCGCGTCGTGCGGATCGCCGCCGTCCCACACCGTGGGGGCGATGCGCTCCTCGAGCGCCTCGATCGCCAGCTTCGGCTTGTCCATGGATTCACCCTTTCCACTATGGGTTTCCCCGGCGGACCGCCACCATGGCGGACCGCCGACGGTCCGAGATCAGGGGTAGCGCGACGCACATCGCGCGCCCTGGATCAGGCCGGCATTACTCCTGGAACGATCAGACTGCGCCTGCGGAAGACGGCGGCACTCACCAGCGGGGGTCCGGCAGGAAAACGGGACGGTACAGCTCGAAGAGTCCCGACGTGAAATCGCGTCGAGCGACTCTTTACTTATTTACGCTTGCGAAGGGCGGCGGTTACGGGCCGGCGGAGCAACTTCGTGTTTTCTTCATGAACGCGGCGCGCGAATTCGTGCTTGACATCGACCGCCGGTCGGCGCATATTCCCCCTTCTCGAATGACGACGCACCTCAGGGACTCGATGTCGATGCGACGCCCGGGCACGGGAGCGTGTCCGGTGACGTCCGCGTAGTCTCACTCCAGTCCGCTCCGGTGTCCGGGCCCCGAACGATGTGACGGTCTCTCTCTATCTCAAGAAACAAAACCGGAGCGAACGATGTCTTACCGATTCAACACCCGCGCCATCCACGCCGGCCAGCCGAACGATCCGGAGACCGGCGCCGTCGCCTTCCCGATCTACCAGACCTCCACCTTCGGCCAGGAGGAGCCGGGCGTCCACAAGGGATTCTGCTACTCGCGCACCGACAACCCGTCCCGGCGGGCCCTGGAGCGCAACCTCGCGTCCATCGAGGAGGCGGAGTACGGACTCGCCTTCGCGAGCGGCCTCGCCGCCGTCAACAACGTCCTCAACCTGCTCAAGGCGGGAGATCACGTGGTGGCGAGCCGCGACCTGTACGGCGGGAGCTACCGGATCTTCACGAAGCTCTACGCCAAGTTCGGCGTCGCCTTCGACTTCGTCGACCCGACGGCACCCGGCGCCGTCGAGCGCGCCTTCCGTCCCGGGACGAAACTCCTCTGGCTGGAGACCCCCTCGAACCCGCTCCTGACGATCACCGACATCGCGGCCTGCGCGGCGCTCGCCAAGACCCGCGGCGTCCGGACCGTGGTCGACAACACGTTCGCGACACCGGTCCTCCAGCAGCCGCTGAAACTCGGCGCCGACATCGTCGTCCACTCGACGACCAAGTATCTCAACGGCCACAGCGACGTGATCGGCGGGGCGGTCCTGACCGACGCGAAGGACCTGTACGACGAGCTGAAGTTCTACCAGAACGCCGTCGGGGCGGTGCCCGGCCCGCAGGATTGTTTTCTCGTCCTGCGCGGCACCAAGACGCTCGCCCTGCGCGTCGAGCGCCACTGCGCCAACGCGCGGCTCGTCGCGCGGTTCCTCGCGGACGACCCGCGGGTCGCCAGGGTCTATTTCCCGGGACTCCCCGACCATCCCCAGCACGAGCTCGCCCGGCGCCAGATGAAGGATTTCGGGGCCGTCGTCTCGTTCGAATTGCGCGGAGGCGCGGCCGCGGCGAGGCGCTTCGCGCGGAGCGTGAAGCTCTGGACCCTCGCGGAGAGCCTCGGAGGGGTCAAGTCGCTCCTCTGCCACCCGCCGACGATGACCCACGCCTCCGTGGAGCCCGAGGTGCGGCGCCGGGCCGGCATCAACGACGGCCTCATCCGGCTCTCGGTCGGCCTCGAGGATGTCGAGGACCTCATCGCGGACCTGGACCAGGCGCTGCCCAAGGTGCGCGCGGGCCGGAGAGAGGCGGTGCGGGCGTGATCAGAAAGAGCGTCTCGCTCCTCGGGTGCGGCACGGTCGGCCGCGGCCTCGTGGAGCTGATCGGCAAGAACCGCTCGCTCATCGCGGAGCGGACGGGCGTCGACCTGGAGATATCGAAGATCCTCGTCCGCGACCTGACCAAGGACCGCGGCCCGGTGGACCGCTCCCTCCTCACCGACCGGCCGGAGGAGGCGGTGGCGAACGGGGCCGACGTGGTCGTGGAGGTCATCGGGGGCCTCGAGCCCGCGCGGAGCTTCCTGGTGCGGGCCATCGAGTCGGGCAAGCACGTAGTCACCGCGAACAAGGCGCTCCTCGCCCGGTGGGGGGCGGACCTCTTCCGCCGGGCCGCCGCGCGGAACGTGCGGATCGGATTCGAGGCGAGCGTCTGCGGCGGGATTCCCATCGTGCGGGCCCTCTCCAGCGGGCTCGCGGGGAACCGGATCGAGCGGATCTGCGGCATCGTGAACGGAACCTGCAACTTCATCCTGACGCGGATGGCGGAGGAGCGGCTCCCGCTGTCCGAGGCGCTGGCCGAGGCGCAGGCGAAGGGATTCGCCGAGGCCGATCCGTCGCTCGACCTCGACGGCGTCGACGCGGCCCAGAAGCTCCAGATCCTGGCGGAGCTGGCGTTCGGGCGCCCGCTCGGGCCGGAGTCGGTCCGGGTCGAAGGGATCCGCGACATCGAGGAGGAGGACCTCCGCGCCGCGTCGGACCTGGGGTACACCCTCAAGCACGTCGCGGTTGCTCGCGATCTGGGGTCGGAGCTCGACCTGCGCGTCCACCCGGCGTTCCTTCCGCCGGCCCACCCGCTGGCGCACGTGCGGAACGAAAGCAACGCGGTCCTCCTGAAGGGCGACGCGGTGGGGGAGGTGATCTTCCACGGGAAGGGCGCGGGCGCGGCCCCGACGGCGAGCGCCGTGCTCTCCGACATCCTCGACCTCGTGCGGAACGGCGGAGCCGCGGCCCCGCTTCCGGAGCCGGAGCCGGCGCGGCCGGCGGCGGATTCGGAATCGGAGTACTACCTGCGCTTCCCGGTGCTCGACGTCCCCGGGGTGATCGGCCTCATCGCGACGGCGCTCGGGAACCGCGGGATCTCAATCTCGCACGCCTCGGCCTCCCTGGTGCGGGGGAAGCCCAACCAGGGAAGCGTGAAGATCCTGGCCCACCGGTGCCGGGACAGCGTCGTGCGGAGGTCGATGGAGGAGATCGCGCGCCTGCCGGTCCTGACGGGCCGGCCCGTGGCCCTGAGGATACTGGATTTGGAGTGACAGATCCGATTTTGGATTTTGGATGGAGGCCGATCCGAAAATCGGCATTCAGGAAGCCGGAAGCGGGAAGCTGGCAGCACTCCAGATTCTTGATTCCTGATTCTTGATTCGCGGCTTTGGTGGTTGGCTCGGGCTCCGTCTTTCACTCTGGCTTGAAACTCGAAGCTTCAGGAGCTGGAATCTGGGATCTGGGATCTGGGAGCTGGGAGCTGGAAGCTGGAAGCTCCTCCCCCTTATTTCTTCTCTCCCCCTCCGTCTTTCTTGTCTTTGTCTTCGTTTTCCTTCTTCTCTTTCTCCTCTTTGGCCTTCTTCTCCTTGATGGCGATGTTCCGCCTGAGGATCTCGAGCCGGATCCTCTGGTCGAGGACATTCCCGCGGATGTTGGCGCCGATGAGCTCCTTCACCAGGGTGATCACGTCGTCCTGGGGGACCTCGGTGCCGTAAACCGCGCACGAGGCCTTCAGCATGTTCGTGAAGTCGGCCTCCTTCAGCCTCGAAGTCTGGCCGAACTTCGTGAGCTCGAGGGCGGTCTTGATCTGGAGGCCTCCGTTGACCGCTTTGAGCATGAGATTCGCGCCTGTCACGGGCCCCGTGGGAAGTCCCTGCTCCCGCTCGACGAACTTGACGTAGCGGAACTTGGCCTCGTTCCACTTCTTGAGGAACTCCTCCTTCTCGTCCGCGGTCTTCTCTTTCCAGCCGGGGGGGAAATCCCCGTCCCATCCGCTCTTCTTCCCGTCCACCCACCCCTTGGGCATCTCGGTGTCGGTGGGATCCGCCTGGAATCCCGTCAGCAGCAGCGCGAGCAGCAGTGTCATCGCCAGGCCCTCCAACGCTCGATCTTCAATCGGCCCCGCGGAACGGCGCCGTCCGTTCCTTGAACTCCGACGCTTCGGCTTCGCCGAACTTCGCCTTGATCAGGCCGCGGCAGAACCGGATGAACCCGTCCATCTCCGGGGGCCGGCCGCCGAGGCCGATCCAGAGCTTCTCGAACCGCTTCCCGTTCCCCGGGAGGTAATACTGCTCGAAATCGCATCCGCCCCGGCCGTACGGGACCGCGCGGTCAACGGCCCGGACCGCCGCGAATTCCCGGTCGAAGGCGGCGCGCTCCTCCGCCGAGAGCGGCGCGCGCGCCAGGTTGAAGTATCCCACGACCAGGTTGTCGCGCGTGTCGACCCGGAAAAAATAATCCCCGGACTGGCACGACCTCAGCTCGAACCCGAAGACGTACTCCGCGGTGTCCGCCACCGGCCGGGCGTTCGGGGGGACGCGGTCCTTCCAGTCGGCTGTCCGCGCCGCTATCCACTCCTCCCAGCGGCGAAGGCCGGGGGCGCGCTTCTCCCCGGGCTCCCAGGCCTTGAACCCGAAATCGTCCCCGGTGATCTTCTTAAGGAAGTTGGCGGCGTCCTCGCGGGCGATCTGGCCGTAGTCGATGTCGAACCACGTGACCTCCGACCGCAGGGACGCGACGAGCACGGGGAGTCCCGAGTCGTCCCCGAACGCGTGGAGCGCTTTCGCCGCCTGCGCCCGGACGTCGTAGGTCTCGTCGTTGAGCGCCTTCCGGATCGCCTCCTTCGACTCGCGGTCGTCGAGCTTGCCGAGCCCGGCGACGGCCGCCGCGCGGACTCCCCAGAGCCGGTCGGCCAAGCCGCGCCGGAGGAGGTCGCGGTGCTCCGGGGATTTCTGTTCGGCGAGGGACCGGGCCGCCGCGGGGCGCCAGAGGAAGGTCCGGTCCTCGAGGAGCCGGGCGCAGAGCTTCGCGAGGCGCGGGTCGGGGATGTCGCCGAGGAGCTCCGTGCAGGCGAGCGAGAGCGCGTTGGCCCCCTTCTTCTCCACGAAGGCGGTGATGGCCGGGACCGCGGCGGGCCCCCGGTCCTTCAGGCGCTTCACCGCCTGGACTTGGAACTGGAGCTTCTCCGGGTCGTTGGCGTACTCGACCTCCTGCTCGACCTTCCCGGACTCCTGGAGGGCGAGGGCGCAGGCCACGGCGATCAGGAACCCCTTCACTTCATCACCTGCGCGTCCTTGAGCCAGTAGAGACCGGTGGGCCAGTCGCCGTCCCACCTCTCCTCCACGACCAGCCGGCCGACCACCATGACGGGATCGCTCGTGAAGACCGTGGTCGACCCCGGCTTCATCTCGACCTGGAAGAAGTGATTCATCTTCGGCCGGCTGCCGTAACAGCACGAATCCTTGTTCATGACCAGCTCGAATTCCTTCAGATTCCGGATTTCGCGCCGCGGATTCATGTACCCCGTCGTCCGGACCCGCTTCCCGTTCCAGCGGAGGACGGGGTCGGGAAGTTTCATCCGCTCCACGTAATCGAACTTGCCGAATTCGAGCATGTCGACCTCGGTCGGCGTCTCCGGGGCCGCGGGTACGCCCGTGCGGGCGTCGGAGCGGTCGCATCCCGGCAGCGCCAGGAGCGCCAGCAGGGCGAGAAATCTCATCCTGTAGATCATACGACTGACGAAGGTCCCCGGGTCAACCTGAGTGCATCCGGCATTCCGCATCCAGGGCCGCCAATCCAGAATCCACGATCCAAAATCCATGATCCACAATCGGCCATGGGTCAACTGGAAGGGTTGAGCCCCTCGGAAATGTCGGTCCGGTAGGCCTTCAGGGCGGGCAGGAGCCCGACCAGGATCCCGAGGAGAAGGAGGCCGCCGATGACGGCGCCCTCGAGGGGATGAAACGCCCATCCGGTGACGGTCAGGCCCGCCTGGTCCCTCAGGATCCGGCCCGCCGCCTCCGCCAGTCCGTGGCCGCCCGCCACCCCCAGCGCGCCTCCCATCAGGCAGAGCGCCGTCGCCTCCATCAGGATGATGGCGAGGATCGTGACCCGGCGCGCGCCGAGCGCCCGCAGGATCGCGATGGGCCGCTTCCGCTCGCTCATCGAGTTGTAGATCGAGACGAGGATCGAGACGCCCGCCACGAGGATGACGAGGATCGAGACGGCGAGCAGGAGCACGTTCACGTTTCCGAACCATTCGAAGAGCTCGCCGACGACCTGCGCGGGCTGGACGGCCATCGCCTCGGGACGGCGGCTGAGATCGTACTTGAGGTCGCGCGCCGCGAGGCTCCCCCGGGTCTGGACGATCACCGCGGAGATTTCGGGTCCGCGACCCTCGCGCGCCGATTCCCGGTGCGCGCCGATCGAGAAGAAACTCTCGAGGTTGATGAAGATCGCGCGATCGTTCGGCGTCCCGGTCGGCTTGAGCACGCCGGTCACGGTCCAGGTCTCCTGGTGCGTCGGTGTCCCCGCGCCCGACTCGATTCCGTGCGTGGCGGCGAACGTCGACCCCGCCCGCATCCCGGTCCGCGCGGCCACGGCGCTGCCGATCACCGCTTCGAAGGCCATCTCCTCGTGGCCGTGGTCGTGGTCGGGCGGGGCGGTCATCACGTGCTCGAGACGCTCCTCGGAGTAGGCGAAGACGCGCCCTTCCGCGAACTCGAACCGGACTCCCGGCCGGATCTCGAATTCGGTGAGGAACCGGTCCGAGATGCCGACGATCCGGAAGCCGCGGTAGGAGTCGCCGACGGCGACGGGCACGGCCATCTTGACCCGTCGGTCGGCCGCGAGCTCCTGATAGATCCGGTAGGGGATGTTCCCCGGCGACTGCTCGAGGTGATAGACCGTGTTGAGCACGAGCTGGAGGCCGCTGCCCTTCGCCCCGACGATCAGGTCGTAGCCGAAGGCGGTCTGGTCGAAGGCCGACCGGCTCTGCTCCTTCACCGTGAGGATGGCGACGACGACGGCCACGCCGAGCGCGATCGAAAGCGAAGTCAGCGCCGACGACAGCAGACGCTGTCGCAGGTTCTTGAAGACAATCCGGAAAAGCGACATGTGTCAGTTTTGGAGTTTCGAAAGGTCCATCACGTCTTTGAAACTCGAGACCACCTGCGGTTGATGAGTCACGAGGAGCAGCGTCCGTTTGCCTTCGTCGCACACCTCTTTCAGGAGACCGATGATCGTCTCCCCGGTGGCCGGATCGACGTTGCCGGTCGGCTCGTCCGCGAGAAGGACGGGCGGGTCGTTCGCCAGGGCGCGGGCGATGGCGACGCGCTGCTGCTGGCCCACGGAGAGCTCCGAGGGACGGTAGCGGCGGCGGTCCGCGAGCCCGACGCGGTCGAGGAGCTCGACGGCCCGGGCGCGGTCGACCCGGCCCGCGAAAAGCATCGCCACGAGGATGTTCTCGAGCGCGTCGAAGCCCTGCAGGAGGTTGAAGGTCTGGAAGACGTAGCCGATGTTCTTCGCCCGGAATCGATCGCGACCCGCCTCCGAGAGCGAGGTCACCTCGGTCCCGCCGATGAGGACGCGGCCCGCGTCGGGCGCGACGATCCCCCCGAGCACGTTCAGGAAGGTCGTCTTGCCCGAGCCGCTGCGGCCCGTGATGACCCACTGCGCGCCGTCGGGGACCTCGAGGCTGGCGATCCTGAGGACGTCGTGCGTCGCGCCGTCCGGGGTCCGGTACGACTTGCGCACGTCGGCGAGCCGGATATTCACAGGTCCCAAAACTAGCAGAAAGAGGGGCGGATCGGCGACGATTGCGCGTCCGCGGTGGCGCGGTTACTGGACTCGCCACCTCCGGTTGATACGATCTACGCCCATGCGACAGCCCCTGGCAGCCTTGATCTTTGTCGCGAGCTTGACCGCGTTCCTCAGTGCCGCCGATGCCGGCTCGGGCGGCTTCCCGCTTCCCGCTCCCCGCTTCCA
>DASXTT010000154.1:0-5705 GCA_036505255.1 Planctomycetota bacterium
CACGACTCGAGACTTCGTTCTTCCCCGTTGCATTCTTGATGCATTCCCGTTATTCTTCCCCGCCGCCCATGGAAGAAAAGCAGATCCGGAACATCGGCATCATCGCGCACATCGACGCGGGCAAGACGTCGACGAGCGAGCGCATTCTCTATTTCACCGGGAAGGTCCACCGGATCGGCGAGGTCTACGACGGGAAGGCGACGCTCGACTGGATGGAGCAGGAGCGCGAACGGGGCATCACGATCACCGCGGCCGCCACGACCGTCGAGTGGCGCGACCACCGGATCAACCTCATCGACACCCCGGGCCACGTCGACTTCACCGTCGAGGTGGAACGCTCGCTCCGCGTGCTCGACGGCGCCGTGGCGCTCTTCTGCGGCGTGGGCGGCGTCGAGCCCCAGTCCGCGAGCGTCTGGCGGCAGGCCGCCAAGTACGAGGTCCCCGTCATCGCCTTCGTGAACAAGATGGACCGCAGCGGCGCCGACTTCCACGACGTCGTCCGCCGCATCCAGGAGGAGCTGGGCGCGAACGCCGTGCCCGTCGTCCTTCCGGTGGGCGAGGCGGACAAGTTCGGCGGCCTCATCGACCTCGTCGAGAACCGCGAAATCGTTTTCGAGGAGAAGGAGGGCCGCATCCACTTCGAGGAGCGCCCGGTCCCCGCGGAGCTCGCCGGGGAGGCCGCGAAGTGGCGGAAGAACCTCATCGAGAAGGTCTCGGAGTCGGACGAGTCGCTCCTCGAAAAATACGTCGCGGGCGTGGAGCCCTCGCCGGCCGAGATCCGCGCGGTCCTCCGAAAGGGCACCATCGCGCGCACGATCGTCCCCGTCCTCTGCGGCTCCGCGGCGCGCAACATCGGCATCCAGAAGCTCCTCGACGCCGTCGTCGACTACCTGCCCGCCCCCGAGATCAAGCCGGACGGGAAGCTCGCGGCCCTCGCCTTCAAGGTCATGAGCGACCGCCACGCGAAGATGGTCTTCGTCCGGGTCTACTCCGGAACGCTCTCCGCGGGGACCTACGTCCTGAATTCGAGCCGCGACCACCGCGAGCGCATCGGCCGGCTCCTCGAAATGCACGCGAACACCGCCAAGGTGCGCGAGTCCCTCCACGCGGGGGAGATCGGCGCGGTGATCGGCCTCGACCACACGCTCACGGGGGACACGCTCTGCGACCCCGAGCATCCGGTCCACCTCGAGTCGATCGAGTTCCCGGCTCCCGTCATCTCCGTCAGCATCAAGCCCGAATCCCGGACGGACCGGGACCGGCTGTCGTACGCGCTGGCGAAGCTCGCGGACGAGGACCCGACGTTCCTCGTTTCCGTCGACCCCGAGTCGAGCGAGACCATCATGTCGGGGATGGGCGAGCTCCACCTCGAGATCCTCGTGGACCGGATCAAGCGCGAGTACGGCGTAGTCGCGACGGTGGGGCGCCCGCAGGTCGCCTACCGCGAGACGGCGCAGGCGACGGCGGAAGTGGACCACAAGCTCGTCAAGCAGACGGGCGGACGCGGCGATTTCGCGCGCGTGTCGCTCCTCGTCGAGCCGCTTTCCCACGGGTCGGGATTCGAGTTCGAGAACGACGTCAAGGGCGGCAACGTCCCGAAGGAATACGTGCCCGCCGTCGAGAAGGGGGTCATCGACGCCATGAAGCGGGGGGTCTTCGCGGGCTTCCCCATCGTGGACCTCAAGGTGACGCTCACGGACGGCGACTACCACGAGGTGGACTCGAACGAGCGCGCCTTCTTCATCTGCGCCTCGATGGGATTCAAGGAGGCGTTCCGGAAGGCGAGCCCCATCCTCCTCGAGCCGATCATGCTCCTGAACGTCGTCACGCCGATGGAGCACCTCGGCCCGGTGAACGGCGACCTCGCGGCGCGTCGGGGAAGGATCGAGCGGATGGAACAGAAGGGTCCCAACCAGGAGATCGAGGCCTACGTGCCGCTCGCCGAAGTCTTCGGCTACGCGACCCAGGTCCGCACGCTCTCCCGCGGGACGGCGACGTTCACGATGGCCTTCGACCACTACGAGCCGGTGCCGTTCGCCGCCACGGAGAAGATCGTTGAGGCGCGCAAGGCGATTCTCGAAGCCCGCGGACGGGGCAACTAGCCGGCCAGCTTCCAGGCCGCCACCGCCCCGGCCGTTCCCGCGACAATCATCGCCAGGACCGCCGGAATCACCCTCCGCTCGAAAGCCCAGCCCCCGATTGTCCAGGCGATCCCGGCCTTGACCAGCGTGTTGGCGCCGCACGCCGCGAGGATCGCCGCCGCCGCGGTCCGCAGGGCCACCCCGCCGTACACGAGCTTGGCCGCCGAAAGCGAAACCGCGTCCACGTCCGCCGTGCCGGCCAGCGCCCCGGTCGCGACGAGTCCGCCGCCGCCGTACGAAACGACCGCCAGCTTCGACAGCACGAGGATCAGGGTGAACAGGCCGCCGAACTTCACCGCGGTCCCCAGCGAGAAGGGATTCGTGAGGTTCAAGGTCTCTCCCGCCGCGGCCTTGGCACGGGTTCGGCGGTAGAGGAGGAACGAGGCTCCCGCGCCGGCGACGGCCGCGGCCCCGAGCGGAAGCGCGAGAGACCGTGCCAGCCCCGGGTGGACCACGCCGACGACCACCAGGAGCCGGGGGAACATCACGGTCCAGGAAAGGACCATTCCCGCCGCGCACGCGTCGGCCATTCCGGGATACTCCTTCGCCCGTCCCGAAAAGGAGAGCGTCACCGCGGTCGATGAGACCAGTCCGCCGAGCAGCCCCGTGACTCCCAGCCCGCGCCCCGGCCCGAGGGTGCGGAAGGCCACGTACCCGGCGAATCCGATCCCCGCGATGAGCGTGATCATCAGCCCGATGTGGAAGGGGTTGAGGACCTCGAGAGGATCGAGCGCGCGGTTGGGCAGGAGAGGGAGCACGATGACGGCCACGACCAGGAACTTCACGGTCGCATAGAGATCGTCCTTCGTGACGCGGGCGGCCCACTCGTGGAGCGCATCCTTCATCGAAAGGAGGGCGGTCACGGAGACCCCGATAGCGGCCACCACGAGGAGCCGCGAGGCGGTGTCCTGGAGGACGTTCCCGCTCGGGGCGAGGGCCCCCAGGAGGAAGGTCAAGACATACGCCGTCTCGGAGGTGAGTCCGCGGTCGCGGCCCTGGCGGATGTCGTCCGCATACGCGATCGCGACGGGAACGCAGAGGACGACGAGGGCGGCCACGACGACCCACGGTCCCAGCGCGCGGGCCAGGAGCGCCGAGAGCGCCCCCGCGACGGCGACCAGGGGGAATGTCCGGATCCCGCCCACGAAGGTGCGGCGCCCCGTAGCCTCCTTGGACATCGACTGCTCCCGCTGGAGCCCGATGAGGAATCCCACGGCCATGACGAGGGCCAGAGGGGCGAAGGGCTCGTAGGCGTCCATGGACTGAATTGTAGCCTGTGGTCCGAGGCGCATTGCGCATTACGCATGACGCCTCGCGGGGATCGCCAACCCTGTTCAAGCGATCCGCAATGCGTGATGCGTGATACGTGATGCGCCCGGGAATTCTAGACTGGCATCGTGACCCTGTTCTACCGCCTCGTCCGTGGCCTTCTCCGCGCCGGGCTGGGGTTCTACTACCGCGAGCTGGAAATCGCGGGGCCCGGGCAGGTCCCCTCCGAGGGCCCTCTCCTCATCATGGCCAACCACCACAACGGGATGGTGGACGCGTTCATCCTCATCGCGGCGTCGATCCGCCCGGTGCGGTACATCGCCAAGGAGCCGCTCTTCCGGATTCCGGTCCTCGGCTGGTTCATGCGCCGGCTCGAGTGCATCCCCGCGCACCGCAGCCAGGACCCGGGGTACGCGAAGGGGAAGAACGAGGAGCTCTACCTCGCCGCGAAGGACGCCTTCCTGTCGGGGGGCGCGGTGGGAATCTTCCCCGAGGGGGCCAGCCACACCGATCCCGCCCTGGCGGAGTTCAAGCACGGCGCCGCCAAGATGGCGCTCGAGGCGGAGGCGCTCGCGGGCTTCCGGCTCGGGCTCCGCGTCCAGCTCGTGGGGATCCACTTCGAGCGGACGCGCCTCTTCCGCGGCCGGGTGCTCGTGACGTTCTCGCCGCCGCTGGGCGTCGACGGGTACCGCGATCGATTCGCCGCCGACTCCCGGGGGGCCGTGGCGGCCCTCACGGAGGAGCTGCACGGGCGCCTCTCGAAGATGGTCCTCGACGCGGAGAGCGAGGAGGTCGCGCGGCTCGCGGCGATGGTCGAGCGCCTCCTGCGGTCCGGGGGCCCGGCGCCGGGGCTCGAGGAGCGCTTCCGGCGCCAGAAGGAGATCCTCGAGCGGTACGGACGGCTGAAGCGGACGCGGCCGGGGGAGGTGGAGGCCGTGCGGCGCCTCCTGCGCCGGTTCGACCGGATGCTGGGACTCGTGGGCAGCGGGCCCGGCCGGATCTCGGCGGACTACCGCTGGCCGCGGATCCTCGCGTACGCCTTGAAGAACACGGCGATCCTCCTGATCGGCGCGCCGGTCCTCGCGCTGGGGATCGCGCTGAACGCGGCCCCGTACCTCGCGGCCAGGGCGTGCTCGCTCATCGGCGGGGATACCGAGGATCACCGGGCGAGCGTGGGCCTGCTTTCGGCCTTCTTCCTCTTTCCCGCGTGGTACGCCGCGCTGGTAGTCGCGGGTTGGAAGTTGCTGCCGCCGGAGGTGTGGATTCCGGTGGTCGCGGCGGGGCCCTTCGCCGGGTTCATCTCGATGCGATGGCTCGAGCGGTTCCGCCGGTTCGGGCGGGAGACCGCGGGCCTGTGGCTGGCGCTCACCGGGCCCGGCGTCCGGCGCCGCCTGATGACATGGCGGCGTGAGATCGAGACGCGGCTGGAACGTCTGGCGCAGGAAGAATGACGCAGGCGCCGAGCTTCCAGCTCCCGGTTTCCGGATCCCCGTCGGGCTTCAAGCCGAGAAGCTCGCCGCCCGACCGGGAACGGGGCGCTGGATACGGGTAGCTGGATGCCCCCTTGAAGAACGATCAACTTTATGAGGTAAAGTCAAATAACTTTACGGCGTAAAGTCAACGGGCCGGGGCCGGGGGATCCTGCGACACGGCGATGAGGGCGATCCTCCACCGGCCCTCGACTTTCACCAGCGTGAAGGCGTCCACGCCGGACCAGGTCCGGACGTCGTCGCCGTTCCCCTCGCGGCCCTCGAAGCTCGACCAGACGACGGCGAGGTCGCCGTGGGCGCGGACCGAGCCCGCCGTCATCCGCTCCTCGAAAATTTCCTTTCCCTCGACGTTCTTGCGGACCATCTCGACGAACTTCGCGGGGGTCATGCGCCGGGGCCCGGAGGGCGTCGCGAAGACGAGCGCGGCCTCCGGGAGGAAGTGCGCCTCGAGCGCGTCCCACCGGCGGGCGCTGAGATCGCCGTACATCCCCTCGACCGCCGTGATGACCTCCGGACCGGGGCCGACGGGGCGGACCGGGGGGACGCAGGAGCCGAGGAGGAGCAGGATCGGGGCGAGCCTCCGCATCGCCCCAACGCTACCACGGCCGGCGGGCCTCTCCCTAGGGAAAACGGCCTTTTTCCCTGCTGAATATGGTTTGCGCCCGAGGGGGGTTCCGAGTAGGTTGTTGAACGCTTTCAGCCTCGGGGTGTGCCCGGGGCGCTCCCCAAACTCCCTTTCCAGGAGAGAGCCGATGGCGAAGAAGGTCAATTCCGCGTTCATGAAGCCGCTGACTCCGTCCTCGTC
>DASXTT010000155.1:0-6642 GCA_036505255.1 Planctomycetota bacterium
TCGACCCCGAGCGCGACTTCGAGTTCGTCCTCGGGCCGATCGACATCCTCGACCACTCGTCGCGCCTGCCGGGGCTCGGCTCGCACGTGGGGATCGACGCGACGCGCAAGACGCCCGGCGAGGGGTTCACGCGCCCGTGGCCCGACGAGATCGTGATGTCGCCCGAGATCAAGGCGCTGGTCGACAAGAAGTGGAAGGACTTGGGCTTGTAGGAGCGCATCACGCATCACGCATTACGCATTACGGGACGGGTGAAACGTGCTGGTGCAATCCCGTGATGCGTGATGCGTAATGCGTTATGCGGTCCAGCAGGCAAACCCATGGCCGTTTGTCTCGACTGCAAAGCCGACTACATCCGCGGGATCACCGTGTGCCCGGCCTGCGGGCGCGCGCTGGAGCCCGACCCTCCCCCGGAACCGGAGCCCTCCGCCGATTTCGTCCCCCTGTTCAACGCCGGCTTTCCGGCCGCGATCGCGGCCCGGGCCACGCTCGAGGCGGCCGGACTCGAAACCCGGATCCAGTCGCAAGACCACCTCGTGGCGTACTCCCCGACGCCGTTCCACATGACGATCCTGGTCCGCGAGCGCGACCTCCCCATCGCCCGCAACATCCTGCGCCTGTGAAGCGCGCCAAGCGCTCGAGATCGACCTTTGAGGACTCTCGCGGGCCGCATGACGTATCACGCATTACGTATGACCGGGGTGAAGTCTCATTCTGGATTCGACCCGTGATGCGTGATGCGTTATGCGTTATGCTCCCCTTTTCCCGGCGTCTATAATTCGAGAAGCCCATGGACCTCTTCACGATCGTCCTCAAGGAGGACCTCGCCGCCGATCCGCGCAAGTACGGCGCGCTCCTGGCTCCGGCCCTCGGAGTGACCGTCCTCGAGGCCAAGATCGCAGTGCGGCGCGGGCGGGGGATCTTCCTGGCCGATGCGCCCGGGGAGGACGCCCGGCGGATCGCCGAGGCGCTCAAGGCCGACGGCATCGACAGCTGGTGCATCCCCAACGACGAGGTGCCTTCGACGGCCGCGCCCCGCCGGATCACGGATCTCGAGCGCGCCGAGGCCGCCCTCCAGTACCGTCCTCCGGGGGCCGCGAAGCTCCAGGCCCTCCCGTGGGAATCCATCGGGACGATCTCGCTCGGCGCCGTGGCCCTTCCCTCGTACCGCGACCGCTATCCCGGGCTCCATTTCGATCACTTCCCCGCCCTGCACCGGGTCGAGGACCCGGCCACGCGCGAGCTGCTTCGCGAGAAGGTGATGCTCCGGATGGGCGAGTCCGAATTGCGCCGGCGGGCGGCGGTCCCGGTCAAAGTCCGGGCCGACGACCGGTCGCTCTTCGAGGATCTTCAGCGGAAGCACGCGAGGGAGCTGAAGGTGTACGCGGACCTCGTCACGGGGGAGGGCGCGACGTGGCTGCGGGTCCCCATGGACGAGATCGCCTACCTCCCAGGGGCCGGGGTCCGGTTCGGCGAGGCCTGGGGCTTCCACCAGCTCGTGATGGAGCTCGTCCGCCGCCGCCCCGGCGCGCGCACCGAGGTCAGCCGCCGCTTCGAGCCCGGCACCGACGTCAACGAACTCGTCTTCCAGACGACGGAGGACTTCAACCGGTACACTTCCTGGAACGTCATCCGGAAAATCCTATGGGAACGCGACGCTTCGTCCTCGCCCTCACCGGCGCCTCGGGATCCGCGTACGGCCGGCGGCTCCTCGAGTGCCTCGCCGGAACCGGAGCCGAGGTCCACCTGACGGTCAGCGAGGCGGCCGCGAAGGTGGCCGCCCACGAGCTGGGCCTCCGGTTCGACCCCGACGACGGTCCGGCCGCGCTGCGGGCGCTCCTGGGCCACGAACCCGCGAACGTCGTCTGCCACTCGAACCGCGACTTCGAGGTGCCGGTCGCGAGCGGCTCGTTCCGCCACGACGGGATGGCGATCGTCCCGTGCTCGATGGGGACGCTCGGGAGGATCGCCCACGGGGCTTCGACGAACCTGGTCGAGCGCGCGGCCGATGTCTGTCTCAAGGAGCGGCGGAAGCTGATTCTCGTCCCGCGCGAGACGCCTTACTCGACGATCCATCTCGAGAACATGCTGAGGCTCTCGCAGGCGGGCGCGATCATCCTCCCAGCGTCGCCGGGCCTGTACGCCGAGAGCGGCTCAGTTGACCAGCTGGTCGATTTCATCGTGAGCCGGGTTCTCGACCACCTCGGCGTCGAGAACAACCTCATGCAGCGGTATGGGGAGCCGATTCATCGTCGTCATCTTGAGGATGAATAGCTGGTCCCTCCTTCTTTCGCCCCCGCCACCGCACCGTGATCAACGCGATCAGGATTGGCATGATCCAGCACATCGCCAAGGGAACGAAGTAATTGAAAGGATTGGCCCTGATCAGCCAGAATTCCCCCGGCGCCGCCATAGGGAATATCCAGTACATGGTGGCGCCAAAGCTCAAATAGACGACGTCAGTCCTTTCTATGGTCACCGCCACCAAGAGGAACAGCACTCCGGCGACCGTTGAAGCAACCACAACCACCGGGGCCTTCCGGACTCTCGGCGCGAGGATGAAGGCCGTGACAAATACGACAAGCATGTGGATGGGCCATATCCTGGCCCCTTCCATCACCCTCACTATCTGATCGATCACGCCTATCAACTCCATCGCAATTCCACGCCGGCATGCGCCAGCGCCTGCCAGAATCCCGGGTAGCTTTTCGACACGCACTCCGGATCGCGGATGAGAATGCCCTCGACGCGCGCGCCGGCGATCGCGAAGGCCATCGCGAGCCGGTGATCGCGGTGCGTCTCGATCTCCGCGCGATTCACCTCCGAGGGCGGCTCGATCTCGAGCCCGTCCCGGTGCTCCGCGACCCGCGCGCCGAGCTTCCCCAGCTCGTGCGCCAGCGCCGCCAGCCGGTCGCTCTCCTTGTGGCGCAGGTGGGCGACGTTCCGGATCCGCGTCGGCCCCTCGGCGAAGAGCGCCGTCACGGCGAGCGCGGGCACGGAGTCGGGCCGGCCGTTCAGGTCCGCGTCGATCCCCTTGAGCGGCCCGCCCTCGACGAGCGTCCCCTCGGGCCGGGCCTCGACGCGCGCGCCCATCCGGCGCAGGTCGTCGAGGAAGGCCGCCTCCGGCTGGCCGCCGTCGGGCCGGACGCCGCGCACGAAGGCGCGACCTCCCGTCACCGCCGCGATCGCCGCCCAGTAGCCCGCCGACGCCGCGTCGGGTTCGACCGTGAAGTCCGCCGCCCGATACCGCCCCGGCTCGACCCGCAGGCCGCTCGCCCGCACCCCGAAAGCCTCCATCACCCGCCGGGTGAGATCCACGTAGCCGCCCGAGCTGACCGGGCCGACGGGGACCAGTTCGACGGGACTCCGCGCCGCCGGCGACGCGAGAAGGAGCGCCGACAGGAACTGGCTCGAGGCCGACGCGTCGACCTCCGCCCGGCCGCCGCCGAGCCCGGACGCGGCGATCCGGATGGGGGCGAAACCCTCGGCGCCGCCGTAGTCGATTTTCGCGCCGAGCGTCCGGAGCGCCGCGACGAGCCCGCCCATCGGACGCTCCCGCAATCGCGGGTCGCCGTCGAGCGTGTAGACGCCCCGTCCGAGCGCCGCGACCGCCGCGGCGAACCGGAACGAGGTCCCGGCGTTGCCGAACTGGAGCGACGCCTCCGCCGCCGTCACGGTCCCGCCCGCGACGACCAAGTCCGAAGGCGCCGCGGGCTCGATCGAGAAGCCGAGCTCGCGGAGGGCGAGGATCAAGAGCTTGGAGTCGTCGGCCCGCGCGAATCCGCGGATCCGGCTCATTCCGTCCGCGAGCGCGGCGCAGATGAGGGCGCGGTTCGCGACGCTCTTGGAGCCGGGGAGGGCGACATCCGCGTCGAAGGACTTCGGCGGGATCAGCGCGACCCAGGAGCCGTCCACCCGCGCACTATACCCGTAACCCGCGGAAAGACGTAAACTGGACGGATGAACCGTCCAATGTCCAAGGTCCAACGTCCATTGCGGAGCTCAGCCGAAATACCCTTGAATGCCATCGCCTCGCATCCTGTTTGCATTGGACATTGGGCCTTGAATGTCGGACTTGGACTCGTCTTCACGCTCCTAGTTTCAACCGGCTGCTCCAAGGGATCGGTGGCGTCACCGTCGGTACCGACGCCCGCGCCCCCCGCCGCCGCGCCTCCTCCCCCGGCGGCGCGGCCCTCCGGGGTGAAGGAACTCTCCTACAAGGCCCCGGCCGAGTGGGTGGCGGAGGAGCCGTCGAACGCCATGCGCAAGGCGCAGTACCGCGTGCCCGACCGGAGCGGCAGGGCGGGACCGGCCTCTCTCACCCTCTTCAACTTCGGCGGCCCCGCCTCCACGCTGGAAAGCAACATCGAGCGGTGGGAGGGACAGATGGGCGGCGGCGAGGCCGACGTCAAGAAAATCGAGGGCGCGGCCTGCCCCGCGACCCTCGTCGATATTTCCGGGACCTACTCCGGGGACGACCGCACGAATCCGCTCGAGAACGCCCGGCTGCTCGTCGGGGTCGTCGAGACCTCGAAGGGAACGTGGTATTTCAAGCTCGTCGGGCCCGCGGCCACGGTGGACGGCTGGAAGATCCCCTACATCGATTTTCTCAAGGGCGTCCGGGCGGCTGAATGAGACCGGCGCCGACCTTGCTGATTCTCGCCGTCATGGCCTCTCCCGCGGCCGCGCAGGAGCTCGCGTTCGACACCGTCCGCCTCCAGGTCGAACAGGCCGACGCGATCGACGCCGTCGACCTGAACGACGACGGGCGGCCCGATCTCGTCATCACCGGGGGCCGCTCGGCGAGGATCTTCCTCTTCCGCAAGGAGGGCGGCTTCAAGCCCGCGCCGGACCGCACGCTCGCGTTCGGCCCGGACGCTTATCTCTGGACGGTCGGGAAGTTCGCCGACGCGCCCGGCCTGCAGATCGTCGTCTTCACCTCCCGCGGCGTCCAGCGATACGTCCGCTCCGGCGCCGCGGAGTGGCGCGGACCCGAGGACCTCATCATCGCGCCGAACCTGTTCCACGGCCCGGCGCAGGCCGAGGCGGCGCCCCTCCGCCTCGATTTCATGAAGGACCTCGACGGGGACGGGCTCTCCGACGCGCTCTTCCTGGCGCCGGAGGGCCTCTGGATCTTCCCCCAGGAGAAGGACGGCGAGGGGAAGCCGCGATTCCGGCTGAAGCAGAAGCTGCCGGTGCCCTTCGGCGCGGGCATGGTAAGCCAGTGGGGCCCCCACCAGAAGCTGGCCCAGGTCGTGTCGGTCCCCATGATCGCCGTGGGTGACGCGAACCAGGACGGCCGGGCCGACCTCGTGTTCCTCTACGAGGGGACCCTCGGGCAGTTCTTCCAGAAGGAGAACGGCCGTTTCGAGGCCGCGTCCACGGGCGCGCTGTCGGCCGGACGCAGGAAGCCGCGGACGCAATTCCTGAAATACGAGGCCCCGCCCCGCCTGGTCGACCTCGACGGGGACGGGATGCTCGACGTGGCGGTCCCCGACCCCTTCAAGGGGCGCGTGGACATCTACTTCAACCGGCGCGGGCGCCCGGACTTCTCCTCGGCCGACGCCGTTTTGAAAGTGGAGGACGCCTACAGCTCCGGGATCTACGTGGAGGATCTCGACGGGGATGGAAAGCCCGAGATCGTGATGGGGGTGATCCGCAAGTTCGGGATCATCGGCGGGATCCAGACCTTCATCTCGGGCAAGATCGATCTCGAGCTGCACTACCACCGGCTCGAAAAGGGGACCTTCACGAACTCGCCCGCGCAGCAGCTGACCTTCAGCGTCCCCTTCACGTTTCACGCGACGCGCGAATCGGCCGAGCCGGACCTCAAGTTCTGGCCCGAGCTGAAGGCGGACCTCGACGGGGACGGCCTGCGCGACCTCATCGTCGGCCGGGGGGATCGGGAGCTCGGCGTCCATTTCGGGCGGAAGGAAGTCCTGGTGGCCTCGGCCGAGGGGGCCGTCATCGCGTTCGACCCGCCCGAGGGGACCGCCGCCACGAAGACGGTGGTCGCCGATTTCAACGGGGACGGCCGCAGCGACCTGGTGTTCCGGTACGAGAAGGTGGAACGGCGCGAAACCGTCATCGACGTCAAGATCTCCCGGAAATCACGCTAGTTCTCACGCATTCACACGGCAGTCATGAGTCGAGCGTCGTGAGTCTTGAGTCCAGAGAAACCGGATCCGAGCGACAAGAAGCTCAACCCCGCCGGGATTTTCAGATCTCTCAAGGCGAAACCGCGCAGGCCGCCTGATCCGAGACATTCGAACCGAACCCGGTGATTCTTCAATCCGGAAGGCGCTCACCCGTGGGGCTGGGTTGAAATCCGGCGATTCGGGTTGACCCGAATGACATTGGCTTCCCGCCCGACACAGGACTCCCGACTCCTTGCTCACGACGGCCCTAGGGCGGGCAGGGAGGCGGAACCGGCGGCGGCGGCGGCATGGGCGGCGGTGGCGCCGGCGGCGGTGGAGGCGGAGGCGGAGGCGGCCACGGCGGCAGCGGCGGCGGTGGCGGCGGTGGCGGCGGTGGCGGTGGCGGTGGCGGCGGCGGCGGCGGTGGCGGCGGCGGCGGCGGTGGCGGCTGCGGCACCGTTGGAGGCGGCGGAGGAGGCGGCGGTGGCGGCGGCGGTGGCGGCGG
>DASXTT010000156.1:0-3529 GCA_036505255.1 Planctomycetota bacterium
CGGGGCGGCCGACCTCAGGACCTCCACGGCCCGCCGCTCGCCCTCCGCGACCGTCCGACACGCCGCGCACGTCTCGAGATGACCCTCCAGCTCGCGGCGCTCTTCGACATCGAGGTCGTCGAGCGCCCGGGCCGCCGTCCATTTCACCGCGTCATGGCACTTCATTCATCACGTCCCTGTCGATTCCTCGCCTTCGGCGGGGGCCAGCCTCCTCGCCAGCTCCTGCACCGCCTCGTGGACCCTGAATTTCACCGTCCCGACTGGCGCGTCCGTGATCCGCGCGATTTCCGCGTACGACAGTCCCGAGAAGACGCGCAGGACAAGGGCCTCGCGCTTCGGTCCCGTCATCGCGGCGATCGCGGCATGCAGCCGCGCCTCCTCCTCCCGGTCCTCCGCGAGCGGGCCCGGCTCCCCTCCCAGGGACCGGAGCGCCTCGCGAAAATCGATCACGCGGCCGCCCTTCGACTCGCCTCCCGCGTCCATCGAGACCTCCCGGTGGCGCTTCTTCGCCTTCAGGTGGTCGAGGCACAGGTTGCGCGCGATCGTGAAGATCCAGGTCGTCAGCGACGCGTCGGGCCGGAAGTCCCCGAGCGTGCGCACGACCCGGACGAACGTCTCCTGAAAAAGATCCTCCGCGAGGCTCGCCTCGCCGACGTACCGCCGGATGAACGCGAGGAGGGGCTTCTCGAGGCGCCCCACCAGCTCCCGGTAGGCGGCCTCCTCGCCCCTCGCGCAGCGGCGGACCAGGTCGGCTTCTTCGCGTTCCACGGCCTCGTCCTTCAAGGGACCTCCTTTGAACGACCCCGGCCCCCCGGCGTTGGGTCGGACATCCGCCATGGGGAGACGGATTCGCTGAAGGGACTGTGCCCTTTCAGCCGTCTTTTATATAGTGGAATCCGCATGAACGAACCCCGCGCGCAGAAGCATCGCACCAAGCCCGCTCCGGGCCTTTCGGCCGCGGCCCGCGCCGGGGCGGCGCTCCAGGACGGCGCGCTCATCCAGCGGAGCCAGGGCGGGGACATGGCCGCCTTCGAGGGCCTCGTCGCCAAGTACTCGAATCTGGTCGGGAGCATCGCCTACAACATTATCGGCGACGTCCACGTCGCGGGCGACATCACCCAGGAGACATTCCTCAAGGTCTTCCGCCACCTGCCCGACCTCGAGGACCCGCGGAAGTTCAAGGGCTGGCTCTGTTCCATCGTCCGCACGACCTGCGTGGACTACCTGCGCCGGGAGCGGCTCAAGCCGGCCTCGCTCGAGAAGATCAGCGAGGAGGGGCTCGAGCCCGAGGGCCAGATCGTCGGGGGCCTGCTCCGGCAGACGTCGACCGAGCTGGAAGAGCTGCGCGAGAAGATCCTGAGCATCGTCAACTCGCTGCCGCGAATCTACCAACAGATCATCCTGCTCCGCCACCTGCGACGCATGACGTACCGGGAAATGAGTGATTTTCTGGGCCTGCCCATCGCGACGATCGAGTCGCGGCTGTACCGGGCCCGCCTGATGCTCAAGGACCGGCTGACCGACCTCTATATGTAGGGGCCGGGGCCCGAACCAGGGGTGTAAAAACATATGCTGTGCACCGAGGAAATGGGGACCCTCCTCTCGCGGTACGTCGACAACGAGCTGGACGACGCCGAGCGGAAGTCCGTCGAAGCGCACCTGGAAAAGTGCGCGTCCTGCCGCGACGTCTTCAACCTTTTCATGCGGAACGACAACGTCCTGAACAACGCCCTCGTGGGCGAGGCGTTCGGCGCGCAGACCGTCGACGCCGTCATGACGGAGATCCGGCGCCTCGAGGAGCCGATGGTGGTGGCTCCGGCCGTGGAGGAGGAGCCCGCCCCGGCGCCGGTGGCCATGCGCCAGATCATCCAGGTAACGCGCATGTGGCCCTTCGCGGCCGCGGCGGCCGTCATGATCGCCTGCCTCGGGGGCTTCCTCGCGGTGGCGAAATACGGCGGCTTCGGGGGGTCGGAACGGACGGCGCTCGATCATGACCTCGCCAGGACCCGCCAGGCGCTTGCCGAGGCGCAGGAATCGAGCCGCGTCACGACGCAGACGATGGTCGACCGCGTCCGCGACATGTCCAAGGAGATGCGCGACCTCGAGGTCCGGTTCGGGCTCAAGTCGTCGCCGGAGAACATCGGCTTGGCGTACGTGAATGACCGGGCCATCGTGGTCCAGGCGAACTACTCGACCGAGAAATTCGGGCCCTTCACGCTCTATCGCTGCCGTGAGATCAAGGGGGGAGGCGGAAGGTACGATCCGTGGATTCCCCTTCGCGAGGATCTCGCCGTCCCCTTCTACCGGGACGAAACGGCCGATCCCGGGGTGCGCTACCTGTATATGTTCCGGGCCAAGTACAAGGACGACCCGAAGAAGGTCATCGACTCGGCCTCCATGGAGCAGATGCTGCCCTTCGCCGGCGGACTCGACCCCCGCAAGAGCCTCAGGATCCGGTTCATCGGCGCCCTTCCCGATCGCAGCCAGGGAACCTTCCAGGTCTCGCGCTACGAAAACCAGACCCTGATTTCGAGGATCTACACGGTCAAGGTGGGCGAGCGCATCGGAAGCGTCGAGACCGTCGACGGCAAGGAGATCGATTTCACCACCCGGTTCAGTTTTCAGTCGGTGGCGGATATCGGGGACAGCATCCAGGACTCCGCGGGCAACGTCATCGCCAATTGGATGACCCGGAAGGCCACGCTCAAGGCCGATTCCACCTCCAGGGACCGTCCGGCGGAACAGATGACGATCACGCTCGACGGCGAGCAGTACGTTCCGCTGCCCAAATAGGATGGTGAGGCGCCTCGCCGCCTGCGCTCTCCTTTGGGTCGCCGCCTGCTCCCGGTCCGGCACATCGCCCCCCGCCGATTTCTCGATCCTCCAGGACCTGCTCGACCGCCTCCAGCGGACCTCGGGCGAGGGCGTGCACGGGCCGTACCATCCGGCGAACAACGCCCTTCAGAAGGACCTGTGGGCCCGCCTGCAGAATCTCCCCCCGGGCCCGGGAGCCGGCCGCATCCTCCTCGAGGCCGCCGAGAAGGTTTACACCCGCTACGACGAGAACTACTACCACGGCATCCTCTGGCACTGGCCCTACCTCTGCGGCCGGAGGGCGATCGAGCTTTGCGATCGCGCGCTCAAGTCGACAACGGATCCCGAAATCCGCGAGCGCGCGCTCTGGATCAAGGCCTTCGCCTTCCGATGCCCTCCCATGGAACCGTGGGGGGACGCGGAGCGCGACCTTGAAACCTACGCGGAACAGCGGCAATGGACGCCCGACTTCGACGCGGCGCGCGAAATCTATCGGGCGCTGGCCGCCCAATTCCCCGAAGGCCGGTACGGCGCCGCCGCCGACCGCCTTGCGCAGCAGGCCGATCTCTCCGTGGTCCTGCCGAAAGGCCCCAAGGCACGGGACCCGCGTGAACCCCGATAGAGGTCGCGAGTCCCGAGTCGAGGGTCGAGGGTCGAAGTCCGCAGAGTCGCGCGTCATCGGTCGCGAGTCGCGGGTCGTTCCCGACACGAGACC